>JAUSJX010000105.1 GCA_030647435.1 Candidatus Rokuibacteriota bacterium | reverse complement strand
TCCCGGTGGCCGAGGGCGGTGGCGAGGTGGTCCACATAGGTAGCGAAGCGGTGGGCCCGTGCCGTCTCGGAGGTAGGCATACGTCCAGCCTGCCAGGACACCCCGCGATTCCCCTAACTTTTCTAACACAGTAGTACTAGGCAGCGGCGAGCGGCTCTTCAGGCTGCTCAAAAATGTCCAGATGCGAGGCGGCGCCCGACGGCTGCACGCGAGGCTTAAGACTGTCTCAGCCCTCGCCTCGGGGCTCCGCCCCTCAGCTCGAACGGCCACGAGCGTGCGGCCGAGGGCGCCAACGAAGCAGATGGGCCTTTTTCAGCAGCCTGGCGCCTGATCCTTCTTCTTGATCGCCTCGCCGACCTGGGGCAGCGTCGTCTTGAGCACGAACGTCTCCGCGTTCTGGCGGTACTGCGGCCGCCGCTCGAGCCCGAGCTCGATCGCCTTGCCCAGCTCCTCGTGCATGTGCTCGGCGTAGCCCCAGTTGCCGTCCACCCCGCCCCAGTACATTTCGCCGTAGCGGTAGGCAACCTCGGCCGATGACCTTGATCCGGCGCTCGCGCTCGGCCTCGGCCTGCTTGTCCATCGCGCGCTGCATATCTTTATTCCCGAAGAACCCCCCATAACGCGGCGCCCTCAGTGGCCGAGAATCGTTGATCCAGGCGTCGCCCTCGCGTGTCGTACGGGCCGCTTCATCGTGGTCCCCCCGTGCCCCCGAACCACCGCGCCAACCGGACGCGACCCCACCGAATCAGGGGGTGATCGGGCGCCACGAGCGCGAGCCCCGCGGCGAGCAACGGGATGCCGGGGATGACCGGGAGGACTACGCCGATCACGCCAACGACGATCAGCGCGATGCCGGCGCTCACGCGGA
The DNA here is from genome assembly GCA_030647435.1 of Candidatus Rokuibacteriota bacterium. NCBI lineage: Bacteria > Candidatus Rokuibacteriota > Candidatus Rokuibacteriota bacterium. Next base: position 19,521 of record JAUSJX010000105.1, on the reverse strand, counting down.
GCACGTGCCGCCCACCCCTACCGCAATGACGCCAGGCCCTCTCGGACCAGGAGCTCGAGGCGTGCCACGCGTTGCTCCGTCGAAGGGTGCGTGCTGAACAGGCGCAGCACGCCGCCCCCGGAGAACGGGTTGACGATGAAGAGGTGCGCTGTGGCCGGCGAGCCGACGGTCATCGGTCGGGCGCGGCTCAGGACCTCGATCTTCTTGAGCGCGCTCGCCAGGGCCCGCGGGTTGCGGGAGAGCCGCGCCCCGGCCTCGTCGGCGAGGAATTCCCGCGACCGCGAGATGGCCGCCTGGATCAACATCGCCGCGATCGGGGCCACGATGATGCCGAGCAGGGCGGCAAGCGGATGGCTCCCGCCTTCTTCACGCTCGCCGGAAGACCGACTACCGCCGAAGAGGAACGCCATGTGGCCGAGGTGAGCCAGCATGCTGACCGCGCCGGCGATCGTCGCGGCGACCGTCATGATCAGCGTGTCGCGGTTCTTCACGTGCCCGAGCTCGTGCGCGATGACGCCCTCCAGCTCCTCGCGCTCGAGCACCCGCATCAGCCCTTCCGTCACCGCGACGGCCGCGTGCTGCGGGTTCCGCCCCGTGGCGAAGGCGTTCGGGGCCGCCTCGGGGATGAGGTAGACGCGCGGCATGGGAATCCCGCCGCGCCGCGCCAGGTCGCGAACGAGGTGGTGCAGCGCGGGCGCCTCTCGCTCCGTCACCTCCTGCGCATTGAACATGCGCAGGATCAGCCGATCCGACCACCAGTAGGCGCCGAAGTTCATGACCCCGGCGAAGACGAGCGCCGTGAGCAGCCCTGCCTGTCCGCCGAGGGCGTCGCCGGCCCACAGCAGCACGGCGGTCAGCGTTGCCAGCAACATGACGGTCTTCATCCGGTTCATCGTCGCCCCCTTCGGCATTTCATCGGTTTCGAAGTCAACTGAAGATCCTCCGGACGCTCCCGAGGAAGCCTGTGTCCTCAGCCGTCACCTGATCGAGCTCGCCAAAGTCCAGCCACACCCCCTGGCAGCGCGAGCACTTGTCCAGCTCGATGCCCCGGTAGGGGACGGGGATCAGCTCGGCGCCGCACTTCGGGCAGCGTCCGCCGGCCACGGCCAGGATGCGAAGCCGTTCTTCTTCGGCCCCCTGGGTCTCCCGCTCGTCGAGCGCCTTCTTTCGTCGCTCGAACTCGAGCCGGGCAAAGTACTCGTCTTCCTGATCTGTCGGCTTCACCGGCATGGGCCGTCCTCCTTGCATCCTGGAGCGAGTCTCCGCGAGGTCGGGACCCAGCATCTCCTACACGCGGTCGAACGCGATGTTCTGCTCATGGCTCCCGTATGGGACACGGCCACGGGCAGGCCGCCGCGGGGCTTCTTCGTTCTCAGCGGGAATCGCGCTTGGCTTGCTGCCGCTGCCCTCGTGCCTGCGTGTGAGCCTGGATAGCCCTTGTGCGGGTCTTGGCGAACTGCCATATGTTCTGCGTCTCGCTCGCCGCAGCGCTCACGGCCTTCTGGCGCTGGGCGCTGCGAACTGCGGCCTGCTGGCCGGCGGCTTCTCGCTCCGGCGATGTCTTTCGGATTGAAGCCTTCTTGCTGATCGCCATGCGTTAACTCCTTATTGAAGCGGTAGGTTTCGGCAGGGGCTAGTCACCTCACGCGGCAAGGGGCTCTCCGTCGATGTGCAGGAACACAAGCGCCCGATGCGGATCGTCGCGATTGACCCAGATCGCGCACGCCACAGCGCCCGTCCGCAGGTTTTGACCCTGCCAGATGCCTCTCATCGCTTCTCCGCTGCGGGTCCAGGCCATCGCTCGCTTGCATTCCTCGAAGCCCTCACTTGTGAGCGCGTCCACGATGTCCTCCGGAGACGCCAGCCATCCCCGGAGCTGGTCCGTCCACGCCATCCGGCCCGTTTCTCGAAGCTCGTCGAGTAGAGTCATCCCGTCCTCCGTTGAGGTCCGCTCGTCCCTTCACGACATTCGGGCCCGGGATCCAGTCGTGGCAGCTAGCTTCCCAGGAGCGTGCTCCCTGTATAACCGCCAAGGAGGCTAAGCGAAAGTCGAAAAAGTTGAACGGAACCATTCAAAAAACGAAATCGATGTCGGCACCCAAGCGGTCAATTCACTTGCTAACAACATATCGGTTTCGCCCTTCGGACGGGCGGGCTCAGTCGCACATCAGGTGCATCCGGGCCGGCACGTCATCCTCGGCCGTCCATCCCCAGTAGCGCAGCAGGATGGCGCAGGCGAGGAGGCCGGTCTCGCCCTCACCGAGCAGCAGGAACCGGAAGGCCTGCCGCATGGGTTCTGCCGGGTGAGGCTCAGGAAGATGCTGATCGGATCGGCCATCTCGGAGAGATAGGCGATGGTGTTGGCGATGGCGATGGCCCCGTGGACCTCGACGACGTAGTCCCCTCCCTCGCGCCGCACCTCCACCTCCAGCGGAGGCAGGAAGTCGCTGCGGTCGTCGGCCAGGGTCACGTCCACGAAAGCGAGCGGCTCGTCGACCCGGTAGTATCGCCGGATCTCGGCGGCCTTCGGCGCGCGGGGCTCAGGGCGCGCCGGCCTTCATCCATCAGCCACTGTCCCAGGGCGGATCGCAGCTCGAGCGTGGGCGGGGACAGAGTCCGCCGGAATGGGGGGCGGATGCGGCCGTCGCTGCTCACGATGGGGCCCTGGTGGTCCGCATGGAGGCGTGCCGTCTATTCGGCGAAGAGCCGGTCGCGGGCCGCCTCGCAGATGGCGACGACGGCCGGATGCGTGACCTTCCGGTCGAGCGTGATGGCGTAGAAGCGCTCGCGAACCTCCTCGGCCCGACCGATCGCGCGCACGCCGTATTGCCGGCGCACCTGCGCCTCGATCGCGCTCGGGGCCGCGAACACGCCGACGCCCGACTGGCCGAACACCTTCAGGAGCGCGCTGTCGTCGAACTCGCCGACGATCCGCGGCCGCACGCCCGAATCCGCAAACCAGCGCTCGAGGGCCGCGCGCAGGGGGGAGCCGTCGCGGGGCAGGAGGAACGGGGCGCCGTCAAGCGCCCGAGGGAAACGCCGCCGGTAGGCCGCGGCCAGCCGCGGCGCGGCGAAGAACGAGACGCCGCACTCCCCGAGGGGGTGGTGAAAGACGCGGACCTTGACGCCCGGCCCCGCGGGCACATCCGTGAGGACGACGTCGAGATCCTGGACGGCCAGATCCGCCAGCAAGCGTTCGGGGCGGTCTTCCCGGCAGACGACGCGGACCGGCGCCGGGAGGCGTAGGGCGGGCTCGAGCATGCGATAGACGATAAGCTTGGGCATGGTCTCCGCGACTCCGACGTGGAGCGTGAGCGGTCGGACGGACGGCTGGCTGCGGATTACCGTGAGCAGCTCGCGGCCGAGCGTGAAGATCTGATCGGCGTAACGGAGCGTCATCTGGCCCGTCTCGGTGAGCTTGAGCCGGCGGCCGGTGCGGGTGAAGAGCTTCTCGCCCAGCGCGCGCTCGAGGGTGGCGATCTGCGCGCTGATCGTCGGCTGCGCGAGCCGCAGCGTCGTGCTCGCGCGCGCGATGCTGCCTTCCCGCGCCACCGTCCAGAAGTAGAAGAGGTGATGGTAGTTCAGCCACTCCATAGCGGCGACTGTACCACGGTTATTTGGAACGATCCGTTCTGACTTTTCTAATTTGACCCACGGCCCGCCGACCTCATTGTAAGGGCTCAGCCGCCGGGACGTCTGGAGGCACATGCAGTTGCTGGGGCCTCTCGCTCGGCTGCGTTGGAAACGAGCACCAACGAACACCCGGCGGATTGGCGAATGCTCGACGTGAACGCAGGACAAGAAAGGTGGGTACCCCATGCGCAAGACCTTCGTCGCCGTCCTGGTTGGAACAGCCCTGCTCTTCGCGCTCTCGGTTTCTAGCGGGTGGGCCGGACAGATCGCGGGGAAGATCCAGACAGTTAACCATAGCGAGCGGCACTTCGTCCTCGAGGACGGCACCCACGTGTGGGTGGCTGAGGGCTTCCCGATCGAGACCCTCAAGGAAGGGGTGGCCGTCGAGGGCGCCTACGAGGAGCGGGACGGCAAGAAGATCGCGACGACTCTCAAGGTCTCCGAGTGATCTCGACCGTCCGTGGTCCGTCGCGCCGCAACGCCTAGGCGGTCGCGTTGATCGGCGGGCCCGGCCTGCGGCACCCCCGCAGGCCGGGCCGAGGCAGCGGAGGCGACGCGAGCCCGGCATGGGCCGCATGGGTCTACGTGTTCCTCGCGGGGGGACATCACTGACATGGAGGCATCAAGCGCTTGACTAGGGACACCATCTGGCTCGTCGGATCCGTGGGGCTCGGGCTCCAGTGGATTCTGCTCCGGGCGAGCGGAGTCCACCTCGCCCCGTCGTGGGAGGCTCTCGCCTCCGGGCTGAGCATCTTCGGCGCCGCTTTCCTCCTCTCCTGGGCAGCGGAGCTGGCGCAGATCGATGTTCCCCGGAGCCTCGCCCTCGCCGCCCTCGCCCTCATCGCCGTCATGCCCGAGTACGCAGTGGATCTCTACCTCGCCTGGATGGCCGCCAAGGAGCCGCACTACATCGCGTACGCCACGGCGAACATGACCGGGGCGAACCGTCTGCTGATCGGCCTGGGCTGGGCGGCGGTCGTCTTCACGGCGTGGCTCAAGTTCCGGCATCGGGAGGTCAGGCTCGAAGCCGCCCACTCGAGCGAGCTCTTCTACCTCTCGCTCGCCACGGCGTACTCCTTCGTGATCCCGCTCAAGGGCAGCCTCTCCGTCGTGGACTCGATCGTTCTGCTGACGATCTTCGTCTTCTACGTCCGGGCCGCGATCCGGCAGCCCGTTCACGAGCCGGAGCTCAACGGTCCTGCAGTGATGCTCGCCCGCCTCTCGCCCTTCCCCCGCCGGGCGGCCACCGTCGCCATGTTTCTGTTCGCCGGGCTGACGATCTTCCTCGCCGCCGAGCCGTTCGCCGAGTCCCTCATCGCCAGCGGCAAGCGCTTCGGGATCGAGGAGTTCCTCCTGATCCAGTGGCTGGCGCCGCTCGCCTCCGAATCGCCCGAGTTCATCGTCGCGATTCTCTTCGCGCTCCGCGGGCAGGCCACGGCCGCGATCGGGATCCTCCTGTCCTCCAAGGTCAACCAGTGGACCTTGCTCGTAGGCGGGCTCCCGATTGCCTACAGCGTCTCCCTCGGAGAGGTGGGGACCATGGCGCTCGACGCTCGCCAGGTCGAAGAGATCTTCCTGACGGCGGCCCAGTCCGCCTTCGCCGTGGCCATCCTCGCGAGCTTCAGCTTTTCGCTGAGGGAGGCGGCGATCCTCTTCGTCCTCTTCGTCACCCAGCTCTTCTTCACGTCGCCCGAAGTGAGATTCCTGTATGCGATCGGCTATCTCCTGTTAACCGTCGGGCTCCTGTCCGTGAACCGCGAAAGTCGAAGCGGGCTCTTCAGCCTCTTCTCTTCCGGCTCGAAGGCCGCGGTCGGCAGCCCGGCGACTCCTCAGCCGCGCCACGGCGAGGGATGAACCAAAGGAGGGCCTGCCATGCGGATCCTGGTCGCCGTCCACGGCTATGAGCCCCCGAACTGGGCCCGTGAGCTCCCCGGTATGCTCCCGCTGTCCCCCGGAGCCGTCGTCAGTGTCCTGGCGGTGATCGACGTCCCGGCACCGGCTTTCACCTCCCTGACCCCCTGCGCTCGCCGAGCCTACCGCGCCGCCCTCGCCGCGTGGCGGGAGGGGGAGGAGACCAGGATCCGGGCTTCCCTCGACACCCTGGTGCAGGCTCTCCCGCGCGGCGTCGAGACCGTCTGGGCCCAGGCAGATCGCCAGGGACCAGCACGGACGATCGTCGAGCGCGCCACGGCTTGCTTCGCGGATCTCCTCGTCGTCGGCCGGGACACCCGCCCGCGCCTGGAGCGCCTCGTCCTTGGAAGCATCCACCGAGTGGTGGTCCGCGACGCGCCCTGCGGGGTGCTCGTCTGGCCTCGCTGCGAAGTCGAGGCGACGCGGAGTGGACGCAACCTGCTCAGACTCGCATGAGCGGGGACGACACGGTTGCGTCGCTCGGGATATAAGCTCCTGGCGGGTGGCGGCGTCATCGCCCTGGCGCTCGCCTACCTAGTCTGCACGGGGGTGACCCAGTCGGCCGTGTACTTCGTCACGCCGGCGGAGTTGTTGGCGGCGCCTGTCGCCGGAAAGGCCTATCGGCTGGGCGGCCTCGTGGCGCCGGGCTCGCTTGCGTGGACGCCCAGCACGCTCGACCTGAGCTTCGCTCTCACGGACGGCAAGTCAACGGTGCCGGTGCGCCACAAGGGAACGCCGCCGGATCTCTTCGGCGAGGGCCGCGGCGCCGTCGTCGAGGGGAGCTGGACGCCGGACGGGCACTTCAAGGCGACGCTCATCATGGCCAAACACTCGGAAGGAGTACCAGGCGCCGCACAACGACGCCCCGGCGGGATACAGGGAGCTCCTCAAGCTCCTGCCGCGGCGTCCGCCCTCCTGATGGAGAGCCTGCTCTCCCCGATCGCGCTCGTTCTCGTGCTGGTCCAGGCCGCCGAGTTCGTCAACGGCTGGACCGATGCGCCGAACGCCATCGCGACGGTGGTCGCCACGCGCGTTCTCGGCCCCTGGCAGGCGCTCGGCATGGCGGCGGTCCTGAACACGCTGGGCGCGATGTCCGGCACCGCAGTGGCGGCGACCATCGGTAAGGGAATCGTCCAGGCGCAGGCGATCAGCCTCGCCACGGTCGCGGCTGCGATGGTGGCCGTCATTGTCTGGAGCACGCTGGCCTGGTATTACGGGCTGCCGACCAGCGAGAGCCACGCGCTGATCGCCGGCCTGTCCGGCGCCGGGCTTGCGGCCGCGGGCCCCGAGGTTCTGCTCTGGGACGGGTGGCGGAAGGTCCTCGTCGGCCTGGTGTTCTCGTCGTGCCTGGGATTCTTCGGCGCGCGGTCGCTCACGCTCCTGATCTACTGGATGTTCCGGCGGCGCCGGCCCGGCACGCTGCGCCGCGCCTTCGGACGCCTGCAGCTCCTCTCGGCGGCGTTCATGGCGTTCAGCCACGGCTCCAACGACGGGCAGAAGTTCATCGGGGTCTTCACGCTGGCGCTGGTCCTCGGCGGCGCGCTGCCCGAGTTCCTTGTCCCGACATGGGTCATCCTGCTCTGCGCGCTCACGATGGGCGTGGGTACGGCGCTGGGGGGCTGGAGGATCGTCAAAACGATGGGGTTCCGGCTGACCAAGCTCGACTCGCTGCATGGCTTCGCCGCCGAGACAGCGCCGCGAGCGCCATCGAGGTGGCCTCCCGGCTCGGCATCCCGCTGAGCACCACCCAGACCATCACCACGGCGATCATGGGCGTCGGCAGCACGCGACGCCTCTCGGCGGTCCGCTGGGGCGTGGGGAGAGAGATCGTGACGGCCTGGGTGCTCACCTTTCCGGCCTGCGGCCTGATCGCGTGGGGAGTGGCGAAGCTGCTGACCCTGCTGCGATGACAAGGCGACCGGCCGGTCGCCGGTCGCCTCCAGGTTGAGATCCCCCCTCACTTCCACGCCCAGCACCGGCTCTGGAACGGGCAATCCTTGCACTGCCAGCCCGGGTTCGGGTGGAACACCCCGGCTTCGATAGCATGCAGGACCTCTGCCACCAACCTGAAGAGCCGGGGGTTCGCCGCCCGGTCGCGCTGGGTCCAGTACCGACACAGCTCTGGCTGCTTGGTCTTGGTCAGCACGTCGAAGCGGAGCCTGAGATCCTCCTGGCCGGCCAGGCCGTTCATCGCGGTCGCGTAGCTGTAGACTGAGAGCTGGAGCGAGGCCTCCACCTGGAGGTCGGTATACTTCCGCGCCGAGGTTTGTAGGTCTACGACCACGAGGCGACCCTCGGCGTCGCGCTCGACGAGGTCGAGCGTGCCGGCCAGGGCGCGGTCAAGCACCTCGCCCGTCTCCTGGTCGATCAGCGGCACGTCGAAGGGCTGCTCGACGCCGACCACCTCGGTTCCGGGCTCCTGCTTGGCGTGGAACACCTCGAGCATCCGGCAGGCCAGGTCGAGGAGGCCCTCCTTCGTGTCCTTCTCGCCGAAGCGGATTGGCCGGCGCAGGATGGCCCGAGTCATAGGGCGATCGCGGTGCTGACGCTCGCCTTCGCCCCGGTGACGCGAGCAATTCCGGGTGTCAGGCTGGGGCCCGCAGGGGAGGCCGCATTTCGCCCACCTGCATCGCGCGGCCAGGGAGCCGAGGGAGCAGCGTTTGTCCTATCTATGCGCTGCATGTGCTCGGCGTAGCCCCAGTTGCCGTCCACCCCGCCGCAGTACATTTCGCCGTAGCAGTAGGCAACCTCGGCCATCGTCGTCTCGAAGCCGCGGAGCTGACGCTGGATCGCCTCGGTGCAGGCCTCGGGGGCGAGCTTCGCGAGCCACCCGACCTTCTCGGGCGCCGCGGCCTGCTAGTGCTGGTACGTCTGTGCCGTCGCTGCGGTCCAGGCCGCCGCGGCCCCGGCCGCGACGAGCGCGGCGGCGGCGAGGACGGCGAGGAGCGGGCGGCGCAGCGATATCTTGGCTCGAGTCATGACTGCTCCTTTCTGATGGTTCCCAGGATGAGCCCGGTCGCCTCGAGAAGGTCGCGGGCCGTGTCGCAGTCGCGCGGGCCCCAGAAGCCGCGCGGGTCGAGGAGGATGGAGCCGAGACCCGCGGCGCGGGAGCCCAGCACGTCCACCGAGTAGAGATCGCCGACATACACCGCCTCGTGGGCGGCGACGCCCGCCTGCTCGAGGCCCAGGTGGAAGATCTTCGGATCCGGCTTCTCGACGCCGACGACGGCCGAGTCGATGACGAAATCGAGCGCGTCCCCGAGCCCCGCGCCGGCGAGGAGCGCACGCGCCCACCCGTTGGAGTTCGACACCACGCCCGCCACGAGGCCGGCCGCCTTCACCCGAAGGATCGCCGCCAGCGCGTCCGGGTCCGCGACATTGAAAAGCCCGGCGGGCGCGTTGTAGCTCCGGCGGAAGCCCGCAGCGGCCTCGATCTCGTCTGAATCGGTGATGCCGAGGCCTTCCAGTAGGTAGGCGAGGTAGTAGTCCTGGGCCGTGCGCCCCTCGGTCGAGGCGCCGCGCGCGAGGTCGGCGTCGAGCCGCACCCGGGCGCGAAGCTCCGCCTCCTCGATCGCCTCGATCGAGACCTCGCGCCCTCGGCTCTTCAAGTGGTCGGCGATGGCCGGGTAGTTCATCCGCAGGAGCGTGTTGCCGGCGTCGAAGAGGACGGCGCGGGGCCGGCCGGGAGCGGCAGCGGTCATACCCCCATTATAATGATGCGGTGATGACCGCCCGCCTTCTCCGTGCTCTCCCGCTCCTCTTGCTCGCCGCGCCCGCATCGGCCGACCACGGCGGTCCCCTCGCGTCGGCGCCGATGAGCCCCATCGCCGTGGCCCTGGCGGCGGGCGGCCTGGCCTTCGTCACCGTCCTGCTGCTGGTCGTGATCGTGCGACTGCTCGCGCGCCCCGCGCGCAGGCCCGAATGACCCGGGGCCGCGCGATCCTGTGTGCCGCCCTGGCCGCGGCCGGCGCGCTCTCGGCCAGCGGGCTCTCCCGCGGGGCCGCGCCCGCGCATTCGCTGCTCGTGCGCTCCGAGCCCGGACGGAGCGCGACGGTCACCCGCGCGCCCGAGCGTGTCAGGCTCTGGTTCAGCGAGCGGATCGAGCCCGCCTACGCCAAGCTTTCGGTCTGGAGCGAGGCCGGCAAGCAGGTGGATGCGGGCGACGCCGCGGTCGATTCGAATGACCCGACCCTGCTCTCGATAAGCACTCCCGGCCTCAGCCCCGGGCGCTACACCGCACGGTTCCGCGTGCTGTCGGTTGACGGCCATGTCGTCGAGTCGAGCTTCGCCTTCACCGTCAAGGCCGCGTTGCGGTGAGCGCCCTCGGCATCACGCTCCGCGCACTCTCCACGGGCGCGGGCCTCCTCATCGTCGGCGTCCTCGCCATGAGTCTCCTCGCGGGCCCAAGCGACAAGCCGACGGCGCGCCGGTGGCAGCGACGCCTCGCGCGCTCCACGCGCTGGCTCGCGGCGCTCGTGCTGCTCTCGGGCGTGGCGGCGCTTGGATGGCAGGTCACCGTCGTGACGGGCCGGGCCGACGGCGCCGCCGACGGCGGCGCGTGGCTGCGCCTTCTTGGAGCGACCCACTTCGGCACAGTGTGGCTCCTCCGACACGCGATCCTTCTGCTGCTCGCGGCCCTCGTCCTCCTCCGTGAGAGTGACGAGTCGCCCTCCGACTGGCTCGCCTGGCGTATCGAGGCGGGACTCCTCGCCGCCGCGGGCGTGGGCCTGGCGGCATGGGCCGGTCACGCGGTGGGGGTGGACCCCGGTAGCGTGCTGCCCGCGCTCGTCAACGCCGTCCACCTGGTCGCCACCGGCGCCTGGCTCGGGGCCTTGCCGGCCCTCGCCCTGCTCCTCGTCGCGGCCTCGCGCGAGGACGGCGCCGATGGGAGGCCCTTCGCGGTTCTGGCCGTGCGCCGCTTCTCGACCTGGGCGCTCGCCGTGATGACGGTCATCGTCGTCACCGGCGTCTGGAATGCCTGGAACGAAGTCGGCGGCGTGCCCGGCCTCGTGGGCACGGGCTACGGCCGGCTGGTCCTGCTCAAGGTTGCGCTGCTCCTGCCCGTGCTGGGGCTGGCCGGCTGGAACCGCGGCAGCCTGCTGCCTCGCCTGGGAGGCGACGGCTCCACCGTGGGCCGGCCCGCCATGAGGAGCCTCGCGGGTTTCGTGGGGGTCGAGGCCGTCGTTGGAGCGGCGCTCGTGGTCGTGGCCGCGGTGCTGGCGTTGACGCCACCGGGCCGCCATACGACACCCGACTGGCCCTTCAGCTTCCGTCTGGCCCCCGACGTCACGTGGAACTTCCCCGGCGTCAAGACCCGCGTCTTCATCGGCGCCCAGATCCTCCTCGTCGGCGTGCTGGCCTTGATCGCGGGATGTCTCATCAGGCGCTGGCGCCCTCTCATGCTCGCCGGCGCGGCGGTGCTGCTCGTCGCCGGGGCGCAGCAAACCTTGCCGCCGCTTGCCGTTGACGCCTACCCGACGACCTACCGGCGCCCCGCGGTCCCCTACAACGCCGCCTCGGTCGCGCACGGCGGCTCCCTGTACCGGGTCCACTGCGCCAACTGCCATGGCCCGACGGGCCGCGGGGACGGACCCGCGTCGGCGGGATTGCTTCAGCGGCCGGCGGATCTCACAGCGCCACACACCAACGAGCACACGGCCGGCGATATCTTCTGGTGGCTCACGCGCGGCCTCGGCATCGTCATGCCGAGCTTCGGCGCCAAGCTCTCGGAGGACGAGCGCTGGGACCTGATCAATTTCCTTCGCGCGCTGTCGGCCGGCGAGGCGGCCCGCAGCCTCACCGACATGGACGAGCCCGAGCGCCCGCGCCTGACGGCCCCCGACTTCACCTTCGCGACGGGGCCTGCGCAGACGAGTCTCAAGGCCTACCGCGGGCGCCAGCCGGTCTTGCTCGTGCTGTTCACCCTGCCCTCGTCGCGTGCGCGACTCAGCGAGCTCTCCCAGGCCTATAACGATCTCCGGAGCTTCAACGCGGCCGTCATCGCCGTGCCCATGGACGGTGGAGAAAAAATCCTGTCGCGCATCGGGGCATCTCCCCGCATCCTGTTCCCCGTGGCCACCGAGGGCGCCGAAGACATCGTCCCGACCTACGCCCTGTTCCGGCACACGCGGGCTCCGGAGGGCGCCCTGCCCAACGCGCCCATGCCCGCCCACATGGAGTTCCTGATCGACCGCTCGGGCTATCTCCGCGCGCGGTGGCTCCCGGGCGGACCGCAACCGGGCTGGTCGGAGATCAAGGTGCTGCTCGCCGAGATCCAGGCGCTCAACCAGGAGACCGCGGTGGCCGCGCCTCCCGACGAGCACGTGCACTGATGCGGCTCTGGCGCGTCGTCCTCCTGCTCAACCTGGCCGTGGGCGTGGGCGTGTTCGTGGGCTGGCTCGCCTGGGGGCAGCAGATCCCGCGTCTCGAGCGGCGGCTGCTGGAGAGCCGGCAGCGGATCCTGCTCGTGGGAGGCGAGCAGACGTGGATCGTCAAGGGCGTCGTGCGGGCGGTGATCTCCGAGATCCAGGTCGTCGTGCTGACCCACGACGAGATCCCGGGCTTCATGCCGGCCGGCATGACGATGGGCTTCAAGGTTCAGAACCCGAATGTCCTCGAGCGCGCCCGCGTCGGCGACGTCGTGCGCTTCACGCTCACGGGCGTCCCGCCGGACGTCCAGATCACGGCGCTCGTCAAGGAGGGGCGGTCATGATCGGTGAACTCAGACGGCTGCACCGGCACATCTGGATCGCGTGGCTGGTCGTGGTCGCCACCGTGGTGACCTTCATCGTCTTCATGCAGCCGTGACCTTCACCCCGAAATGGCGCTTCGACGCCGTGCTGGCCGCGATCGTGGCCGCGTGGTTCTTCGGCGGCCGCGCCCTCTTCAGCGGTCCCGATTTCGACGTCTTCCTCGTCCAGGCGACCGCCTTCCTGACGTTCCTCTTCCTCTCCGCCGCGATCAGCCTGGGCCCTCTCGCCCGGCTCTGGCGCCCGGCGACCCGCTTCATCTACAACCGGCGCCACCTCGGCGTGACCACGTGGGCGCTCGCCGTGTTCCACGGGACCGTCGTCATGCACTACGGAAACAGCTGGAAGCCCGCGAACCTTCTCGAGGTGCTGCCGGGGCAGACCTTCCTCCGGATACCATTCACGCTCTTCGGCGTCGGGGCGCTCACCAACCTGACGGTGATGGCGCTGACCTCGTGGGACTACTTCCTCCACGCCTGGACGCCACGAGGCTGGAAGCGCCTGCACATGGCGGTGTACGCCGGCTACGCCCTCGTCGTCGTCCACTTCACGGTCCGCTTCGTCGGCCAACTGCCGGTGAAGTGGCGGCTCCTCGGGCTGCTGTGGCTGGTGGCGCTCGTCGTGGCGGCGCTTCACCTTGCCGCCGCGATCAAGGAGGCCCGGGGCGATCGCCCGGCGCCCGCCGGCGCCGACGGTCTCATCCTCCTCGGCACCTTCACCGAGCTCGGAGAGGGGCGCGCGGTCACCGTGCACGTCAAAGGGGAGCGGATCGCCGTCGTCCGCAAGGATGGCGCGCTCTGCGCCATCTCTAATGTCTGCCCGCACCAGAACGGCCCGCTCGGCGAAGGTGTCGTGCGTGACGGCTATCTCGAATGCCCGTGGCACGGCTACCAGTTCGACCCCTGCACGGGGCTGGGCCCGCCCGGCTTCACTGACTCCGTGCCGCGCTACGAGCTGGTGACCAAGGGCAACCAGACGTATCTGCGGGCCCCGTGAAGAGAACCACAGGCGCCTGGCTCTTGCTGGCCGCCCTCGCGCCCCTGGTGACTGCCGGCTGCCGGCAGTCGCCCGAGCCCGGAACCAAGCCGCTGGTCGTGGCCAGCGTTTTTCCCATCCACGAATTCGCGCGTCAGGTAGCGGGCAACCGCGCGAAGGTGGTCTCGCTCGTGCCGGCAGGCGTGGAGCCTCACGACTGGGAGCCCTCGCCCCAGGACATCGCGCAGGTGCGCCGCGCCCGACTCTTCGTCTACAACGGCGCCGGCCTCGAGCCATGGGCTCTCAAGCTCCAGGCCGACCTCGCCGGCAACGCGACCACCGTGATAAGCGCGACGGCGGGCCTCCCTCTCCAGACCGGCGATCCCCACGTCTGGCTCGATCCCGTTCTGGCCCAGTCGCAGGTGGAGACGATCCGGGCCGCGCTCGCTCTCGCGGACCCGGCCGGCGCGGCCGTCTACGCCGACAACGCCCGCGCGTTCACCGCGAAGCTCGCCGAGCTCAACGATCGCTTCGAGGCGGCGCTCCGCGATTGCGCGCGACGCGAGGTCGTGGTCTCCCACGCGGCCTTCGGCTACCTGACACGCCGCTACCGCCTCGTGCAGCTGCCCGTGATGGGGCTCGCGCCCGAGTCCGAGCCGAGCCCGGCCGCGCTCGCCGCCGTCGTGCGCCTCGCGCGGGAGCGCAAGGTCGAGGTCGTCTTCTTCGAGACGCTGGTGAGCCGGCGGCTGGCCGACACCCTGGCCCGTGAGATCGGCGCCCGGACCCTGGTGCTGAACCCGATCGAAGGCCTCACCCGCGAGGAGGCGGCGGCGGGCAAGGGCTATCTCGACCTCATGATGGCCAACCTCGCGAGCCTCCGCGACGGCCTCGGCTGCCGCTAGCAGGCTGACGATAAGGGCCCATCTGCTTCGTTGGCGCCCTCGGCTTCGGGCTCAACGTACAGAAAGTACGCCTCGCCCGCGGATCTACTCAGCCCTCGTCTCGCGACCAGCAACGGCCGCTCAACTCGAACTGCGGGGCGCCGCCTCGCATCTGGACCCTTCTCGCCAGCCTGCGCCGTCCGGTACCGGTGGTGCGAGTCCCGCGCGCTCTTCGAGTACAATCTGAGATCATGCCAAGACATCCAACCCGCCATTGGCGCGCGCTCTCCCTGGGAGGCGCCGCGCTGTTCCTGGGGCTCGGAGTCCTGGTCTTCGCGGTCGGCCTTCTGCCCGGCGATACGACGCTCTACGAAGAGGTCATGGCGCATCGGACTCCGGCCGTCCGCGACTTCTTCTCCTGGGTCAACATCTTCGGCTCGTGGAAGGGGCTCCTGCCCGCCTCCCTCGTGCTCCTCGCCATCTCGCCCGAGGCGCGGAAGCGCTGGTGGCTCATCGTGCTCGTGCTCCTCGGGGCGCCGGTGATCGAGCAGGTGGCCAAGCACCTCGTCGGGCGGACGCGGCCGCGGGGCTCGGCCATGGGCTTTCCGAGCGGCCACATGACCGGGGCCGCGGCCTTCGCCGTCATCGCCATCTACTTCGCCATCAAGGAGCCGTGGAGTCGCGTCCAGCGGCTCGGGCTCACCGCCGTGGTGGCCATCATGATGGTCCTCGTCGGCCTCGCGCGCCTCGTGCTGCACGCCCACTGGCCCTCGGACGTACTGGGCGGGTTTCTCCTCGGCTCCTCCTGCGCTGCGGCCGGCGCGTGGTGGGATGCGAGGCGGAGCGCGGCCTGATGCGCCCCTTCGTCGAGCTCGAGGGCGTGGGGGTCTCCTACGGAGAGGTCCGCGTGCTCGACGGCATCAACCTCACCGTCGAGCCCGGCGACTTCCTCGGCATCATCGGCCCCAACGGCTCGGGCAAGACCACGCTCTTGCGCGTGATGCTGGGCTTGCTGGAGCCGCAGGAAGGCTCGGTGAGGCTCTTCGGCCAGCCGCCGGCCGCATTCCGGGAGTGGCGGCGACTTGGCTATGTCCCGCAGCGGGCCGCGCTCGACCCTTCCCTGCCCGTGACCGTGCAGGAGGTTGTGGCCTCCGGGCTCGTGGCGAGCCTCGGTCTCCTCCAGCGTATCGGCCGGGCTCAAAGAGCGCGCGTCACCGAAGCGCTGGCCCGCGTCGGCATGGAGGCGCACGCGCGGGCGCGCATCGGCGCGCTCTCAACCGGGCAGCAGCAGCGCGTGCTGATCGCCCGCGCATTGGTTTCCGACCCCGAGCTGATCATCCTGGACGAGCCCACGGGCGGCGTGGACCCCGAGGCGCAGACCTCTTTCTACGCCATGCTCCACCACTTGAACCGCGAGCGCGAGGTCACCCTCGTCCTCGTCAGCCATGACATCGGCGTCGTCGCCAAGGAAGTGACCAAGCTCGCCTGCCTCAACCGGCGGCTCATCTTCCACGGCCGCCCCGGCGATTTCCTGAGCGACGCGGCCCTGACGGCGCTGTACGGGCCGTCGGTGCGCATCGTGAGCCACGACCACTAGCCTCATGCCCGACTTCCTCCAGTTCGGCTTCATGCAGCGCGCGTTCGCGGCGGGCGCCGTCATGGCCGTGGTCTGCCCGCTGATCGGCGTATTCCTCGTCCCGCGGCGGCTCTCCCTGATCGCCGACACCCTGGCCCACGTCGCGCTGGCGGGCGTCGCGCTCGGGCTCCTCGTGGGCGCCTCGCCGGTCCTGGGCGCCCTCGTCGTGACCGTGGCCGGCGCGCTCGGCATGGAGCGGCTCCGCTCCCGCGGAGCGCTCCAGGGGGACGCGGCGCTGGCGGTCTTCCTCTCAGGAGGCTTCGCGCTGGCCGTGGTGCTGATCAGCCTCGCGCGCGGCTTCAACGCCGATCTCTTCGCCATCCTCTTCGGCAGCATCCTGACGATCAGCCCGGCGGACGTCTGGCTCATCCTGGCCTTGGGCGCCGTCGTGGTGACGACCATCCTGCTCTCCTACCGGCAGCTCTTCGCCATCACGCTCCACGAGGACCTGGCGCGGACGAGCGGCGTCCCCGTCACCGCGCTCAACCTGATGCTGACGGTGCTCACCGCGCTCACCACCGTGGTCGCCATGCGCATGGTGGGAGTCCTGCTCGTCAGCGCCATGATCGTGATTCCGACGCTCACGGGCTTCGCCCTCGGCCGGAGCTTCCGCCGCGCGACGGCCGTGGCCGTCGTGATGGCGCTCGCCTCGGTCGGAATCGGCCTCACCGCCGCCTACTACCTGAGCCTGGCCGCGGGCGGCGCCGTAGTGCTGACGGCGCTCCTGCTCTTCGCGCTGGCGTCGCTCGCCCGGCGCGTGCCGTGGGGCCCGCGCGCGCGCCTCGCCGCCATCACCCTGCTCTGCCTGTCGGTCGCCGGGGGCGCCTCGGCGCAAGACGGCGAGTGCAAGCGCTGGCGCGCGGCCTTCGCCGCCATGCCGGTCCGCATGGTAACCGTCCAGGTGGGCGCCAAGACCGTCGCTATCCGCGTGAAGGTGGCCGAGAATTCCGAGCAGGCGGCGGCAGGCTTCCAGTGCTCGACTCCCCAGGAGATCCAGAACACGCGCATCCTTTTCGACTTCGGCCGCGAGATCTACACCCAGTTCCACATGCAGAATGTCCCGGCCGCCCTCGACATCGCCTTCGTGAAAGCGAACGGCACCATCTTCTCCATCCTCAAGATGGACCCGAGCCCCACCGCGCTGTACGGCCCGATGGGCGACTTCCGCTTCGCGCTCGAGGCCCGGGCGGGCTTCTACGAGAGCCAGGGCGTCCGCCAGGGAGAAGCGCGCCTGCTGGTCCCGGCCGCCAAATAGGCCGTGCACCACCGCCACACGCATTCCTCGCGTCACAAGCATCGCCTCTGGGTGGTCTTCGCGCTCAGCGCGTCTTTCATGGTGGTGCAGGTCGTCGTCGGCTGGTGGGCGAACTCGCTCGCGCTCCTCGCCGACGCGGCCCACCTCTTCGTCGACGCGGCGGGGGTGGGGTTCTCGCTCCTCGCCGTCTGGTTCGCCGAGAAGCCGGCCACGGCGGAGAAGACGTACGGGTACTACCGCGTCGAGATTCTGGCGGCTCTCGTCAACGGCGTTGTCCTCTGCGTGCTGGCCATCGTCATCCTGGTCGAGGCATGGGAGCGCCTGCGGGTGCCCCACGAAGTCTCGGCGGGACCGGTGCTGGTGGTCGCGGTGGCGGCGCTCGGCGTCAACCTGCTGGCGGCGTGGCTGCTCCACGCCGGCGCCGCCGAGAGCTTGAACGTCCGCGGGGCCTACCTCGAGGTGCTGGGCGACGCGCTCTCCTCAGCGGCGGTAATCATGGCGGCGGCGGTCATCCTGGTCACGGGCTGGACTGCGGCGGACGCGTTGGCGAGCGCCGCCATCGGGCTCCTGATTCTGCCGCGCACCTTCGCGCTGCTCAAGCAGGCGGTCAACGTGCTGCTCGAGGGTGTGCCGGCCCACCTCGACCTGGCGGAGATCGAGACGGCGCTCCGCAGCGCCCAGGGAGTCAAGCGGGTGCACGATCTCCACGTCTGGACACTCACGTCGGGGCGCGAGGCCATGAGCGCCCACGTCGAGGTGGAGCCGGGGACGCCTCCGGACCGGATCCTGGACGAGCTGCACGTGGTGCTCCACTCCCGCTTCGGCATCGACCACACCACCATCCAGATCGAAACCGAATCGCCGTCACTCCTCCAGATCATGCCGCGCTCATAGCACCTCTCACCGGCTGGCGCAGATCTCGGCAGCTATGACCCGGGGGTCCTTGCATCGAGCATTGCGCGTGGCCCGCAAGATCGTGACCTCGCGAAACCCTTGCTCTCGAAACTCATCCAGGAAGGCGCCGCCTTCCTTCGCCCCGGCAATTCAGGCAAACCACTCGGCTTCCGTGAACGTGCCCGATGTGGTCACGGTCTCCTGCGCGATCAGCTCTGCAGCATAGACGACGCCACCAGGCCGCACCACCCTCGCGAGTTCCCGAAAGATCTGGGTACGGGCCGGGTTGAGGTTGAAGATACCGTTGACGAGCGCCACGTCAATCGATCCGGGCTCCAGCGGGAGGTGCTCCGCATCTCCGCGACAAAAGGTCACGTTGACCCCGAGTGCGGCCGCGGCCTGTCCCGCCCTGGTCAGCATGGAGTCGCTGAAGTCGATCCCGATCACCCGGCCGGTCGGTCCTACCCGCCGCGCCGCGATCAGGCTGTCGAGGCCTGCCCCACAGCCGAGGTCAAGTACCCGGGCGCCGGGCGGGAGAGAGGCGAAGACGGCCACGTTGGAGACCCCGGCAAAGGCCTCGATCGCGATGGCCGGCAAGCTGTCCAGAAGTTCGGATGGGTATCCGAGTCGCTCGGCTAGGACTCGTCCAACGGGGAAGGCGTGTTTTTCCTCGGGCCGAGCCGCGGCTGCGGAATAGGCCCGCTGGACGGCGCTTCGTAACTGCAGGCCCCGATCAGCCGGTATTCGGACCACAGGGCCACCCCCTTACGGATCGAAAACAGCGGCGAGCCCCCGACCAGACTATCGGCTATGACGATACATTGGTCCATCAGCAATGGCAACTCCCTATATCTTGAATGCACCCCTCACCGCTTGCCGCCTCAGCGCGAACTACCATCTCAGCCCTCGCCTCGCCGCCGACCTACTCAGCTCTTGCCTCAGGGCTTCGCCCTTCAGCTCGAACCGCCACGCCTGCGGCTCGTCGGCAGCGTCTCAGCGCGAACTACCATCTCAGCCCTCGCCTCGCCGCTCTCCTCGCCTGCGGCTCGTCGGCAGCGTCTCAGCTCGAACTACCACCAACCCCGCCACCAGACGAAGAAACCGGTGATCACGAGCAGCGCCGCGAGGTAGATCCACCAGCTTTCGTACCAGGTCGTGACATCGAGCCTCTCCCGATCCTCTTCCCAGCGCAGGCCCTCGCGCCAGCCCGGCTCGCCGCGAAAATACTGGTGAAACGCCTGGGACACCCGCGCGAGCGGCAGCGTCGTCTCGGCGCTCCGGTAGCGATGCTCGAGCGAGCCGTCCTGGTAGACGAGCGTGAAGCCCGTCGCGGCGCTGCCGGTGGCCTGGAGATACGTCGCCTCCTCGAGCGCCAACGTCGCGACGAGGCTGCGCTTCCCGTCGAGGCCGGCCAGCACCTTGCTGATGGTGCCGCCGTCGGGGGTGTCGTAGGCGTGGTCGAGGGTGCTGAGCGTGAACGGCATCAGTACGAGCGGGGCAGGCCGAGCACGTGCTCGCTGAGATAGTTCAGCGCCATCTGCTGGGAGATGGGCGCGATCTTGTAGAGGCGGATCTCGCGCCACAGGC
>JAUSJX010000104.1 GCA_030647435.1 Candidatus Rokuibacteriota bacterium | reverse complement strand
GCGTTCACTTCCGTTACGGCCCGGGGACTCACACACCATCCTTTCGATGGCTTCGTCGGTGGGCTTCAGAGTCTTGGTTTCCCTCCACCCTGCCACCCAAGTTACGGGGCTCTGGCTCTTACCCCGGCGGGACTGCCTCCCGCTGAACACGTCAGCTTTCTCTGGACGCACCGTTGATGACCAGCTCGAAGTTCGTTGGCTGCTCTACGGGTAGATCTGCCGGCTTGGCGCCCTTGAGGATCTTGTCCACGTAGAGTGCGGTGCGCCGATAATGGTCAACTCTGTCGGGCCCGTAGGACATCAGCCCTCCATCGTCCACGAATTCACGGAAGCCGTACATCACCGGGAGCCGTCGCTTCGTCGCGAGTGCGACGATCTGCTTGCGATGGCTGAAGAGCACCGGATCATCGAACACGATGAGCCCGGCGGCTCGCTCCCCAGGGGCGGCGTCAAACACCTGCTCTATCTCCCTCGGATTTCGCGCCCCCAGTGGCTGAAGCTGGACTCCCAACTTTTGGGCGGCGACTCGTGTCTCCTCCAGGAACACGGCAGTAACAGGATTGTCCGGATTCATGAGGATCGCCACGCGGTGCATGTTGCGCACGACCTGCGCGAGCAGCTCGAGGCGCTTGCCACTCAGCTCCGTTGTCAACAGGCTGAGGCCCGTCACGTTCCCCCCAGGCCGGGCGAGACTGGCGACCAACCCCATCTTCACCGGTTCGCCCACGGCGACGATGACGATGGGGATCGAGCTGGTCGCAGCCTTCGCCGCGCGGCTTGCGGGCGTGGCAGCTGACACAATCACGTCCACCTTGAGCCGCACCAAGTCCGCCGCGAGCTCGGGGAGCCGCTCATGACGCCCGTCTGCCCATCGCGGCTCGAGCACAATGTTCTGACCCTCCACGTAGCCCAGCTCGCGCAGGCCCTGTCGGCAGGCCTCCCACAGGTGTCTGGCCTCTGCTGGAGTGAAGGAGAAGAGATAGCCGACACGCGAAACCTTCTGCGGCTGCTGCGCTGCCAGGCGAAGCGGGGCCGCCAACAGGCTCATCCCGACCGCGGAGATAAAGACTCGTCGCTTCATACTGTGAGATAGGAACATAACTGATACTTCGGTAAACGGCAACACGATGGCGGCTCCCTGGTTGGGTGTAATCTGGTGTATGCAAGGGTGGACATTGACGGTACCGGGTCACCACCGCCAACATCTAGAGTGTGACGCACGGAGCGTGGAGCACTGAGCGATGCCGACGCGAGCCCTCCTGACCTACAGCGACTATGCGGCCCTTCCCGACGACGGGCGGCGCTACGAGCTGCATCACGGCGAGCTCTCCGTGACTCCGGCCCCAGGCACCCGGCACCAGGAAGCTATCGTCAACCTCATCGGGCTCTTGCTCCAGCACGTGAGATCACGAGGCCTCGGCAAGGTCTTCGTCGCGCCGACGGACTGCATCCTGAGCAACGTGACGGTGGTCCAGCCAGACGTCTTCTACATCGCCACCGACCGGCTGGCGATCATCAGTGAGCGCGGCATCGAAGGGGCGCCGACCCTCGCGGTCGAGGTGCTCTCGCCGTCCACCGCTCGGCTCGACCGCGATCGGAAGATGAAGCTATACGCGGAGCACGGCGTGCCCTACTACTGGATCGTCGATCCGGAGAGCCGTTCGGTGGAGGCCTACACGCTCACTGGAACCGCGTACGCGCTCGCGGGTCGCGTGACGAACGCGCCGGCACCGCTGCCGCCGTTCAGCGACCTGACGGTCGACCCCACGTCACTCTGGTCCTGACGTCTCCCCTCGCCCGGGGCCGGCCCGCTGAAGCGGGTTGTTGGACGGGGCGGCGCCACGGTACCCGATCTCCATGAAGCTCACCATCGATCTTTCGCCAGCGCAGGCAGAACGGCTCCGCCACGAAGCCGACCGACTCGGTCTCGCGCCGGAGGATCTCGCTCGTGCCGCGATCGTGGACCTCCTGGCAACCCCTGGAGATGACTTTAAGGCAGCCGCCGAACGCGTGCTGCGAAAGAACGAGGAGTTGTACCGGCGTCTCGCCTGATGCGGTATCTCGCACTCGGCGAGGTCGTCGAACTGCATCGCCGTCTCCTCGAAGCCACCGGCGGCGCCTCCGGCACCCGAGATCAGCGGGGCGTCGCTAGCGACCGCCCGCGCGCGAGGAGCCAGGGGTAGAGCGGCGTCAGCCAGACCAGCATGGTGAGCCCGGCGAGGACGAGCGCGACCGGGCGCTGGACGAACTGGGTGAGATCCCACTCGGTCTTGATCATGCTGACCATGAAGTTCTGCTCGAGGATGGGGCCCAGCACCATGCCCAGCACGATCGGCGCGACGGGGATCCCGTTGGCCTCGAGGAAGTAGCCGAAGACGCCCATCGCCAGCATCAGCGCCACGTCCACCAGGCTGTTGTTGATGGCGAAGGCCCCGACCAGGCAGAACATCAGGATCGCCGGCATCAGGACGTTGCGGGGCACGCGGAGCATGAACCCGCTCGCCTTGATGGCCAGGTAGCCGAAGGGGATCAGCAGGATGTTGGCCACGATGAAGGAGAGGTACACCGCGTAGACGAGCTGGGGCTGCTGCTCGAAGATCATGGGGCCGGGCCGCAGCCCCTTCATGTACAGGACCCCGATCACGATCGCGGTGATCGAGTCGCCCGGGATGCCGAAGACGAGGGCCGGCACCCAGTCGCCGGCGAGACAGGCGTTGTTGGCGGTCCCGGCGTCCACGATCGGCTCGATCGCCCCCTTCCCGAACTTCTCCGGCTCGCGGGAGAAGCGGCGGGCGACCGCGTAGGCGATCCAGGCCGCGATGTCGGCGCCCGCCCCGGGCAGGATGCCGATGAAGGTCCCGATGGCGCCGGCGCGGACCATGTTGGCCTTGTAACGCCACAGGGTCTCGGCCACCCCCCGGAAGATCCGCTCGGCCCGGACCGGCGCGATCGGAAAGCTCAGCGTGGCGCTTCCCATGTTGCGCAGCACCTCGGAGACCCCGAACAGCCCGATCATCGCGGGGATGAAGTCCAGGCCGTTCAGCAGCTCGGTCGTCCCGAACGTGAACCGCGGGTAGCCGAGGGTGATGTCTACGCCGATGGTCGAGAAGAAGAGCCCCATCAGGAGCGCGAGGCCGGCCTTCACGGGCAGGGTGCTCGCGATCATGACGGTGGCCGACAGGCCGAGCGCGGCCAGCCAGAAGTACTCGAACGACGTGAAGCGGAGCGCCACCTCGGCCAGGAGCGGGGCGGCGACCATCAGGACCACCGCGCCCATGAGCCCGCCGATCGCCGAGGTCACGACGTCCACGCCCAGGACCAGCTCCGCCTTGCCCTGCTTGGTCAGCTCGTAGGAGTCATCGGTGTAGGCCGCCGACGACGGCGTGCCCGGGATGCGGACCAGCGCGGCCGGGATATCTCCGGCGAAGATCGCCATGGCCGACATGGTGACGATGGCCACCAGGGACGAGAGCGGATCCATGAAGAACGTGAACGGCACCAGGAGCGCCGCGGCCATGGTCGCGGTGAGCCCCGGGATCGCCCCCACGAACAGCCCGTAGACGCTGCAGATCACGATGGTGAGGAGGACCTTCCAGCTCGCGAGGAGGACCAGGGCCTGCCCGATGTGCTCGATCACCCGATCACCACCAGAGCAGGCCGAGCGGCAGCGGGACCCGGAGGACCTTCACGAACAGGAAGTGCACGATCGCGATGAACGCGATCGCCACCACCAGCGCCCGGAGGGGCGGTACCCGGAGGCGCCACATCATGAGGAAGAGGAGCAGCGTGCCGGTGATGAGAAACCCCAGCCACTCCACGAGGCCGAGGTAGGCGAACACGCCGCCGAGGACGAACAGCGCGTTGACGAAGCCGACGTTGCGGTGCAGCCGCCGCCACTCGACGGCCTGGGTCGCGTCCCGCGCCCGCGCGCCCTGCACGGCCAGCGCCGCGCCGAGGACCGCCATGAGCGTGCCGAGGATCCGCGGGAACAGGGCGGGGCCCGGGTGGCCGCCGTCGAGCGCGGGATAGTTGAGCGTGCCGGCCACGATGAGGGCGCCGGCCCCGATGAAGCCGACGCCCACCACCGTGTCGCTGATCTTCATGCGGAGCGGCCGGAGGCGCTACTTGGCGACGCCCGCTTCCTTCATCAGCACCCCCATGGTCGCGTCCTGCTCGGCCATGAACTTCCCGAACTCGGCCGCGGGGCTCCAGAGGATGCCGAACGGCGCCGCGTTCATGAAGTCGTTGTACTCCTTGGTCCGGACGACCTTGTCCAACGCCTTCTCGAGGATTGCAACGATCTCGGGAGGCGTGCCCTTGGGCGCTGCGATGCCCCGCCACGCGCCCATCGTCCAGTTGATCCCCAGCTCCTTGAGCGTCGGGACATCTTTGAACGCCGGGTCGCGCTTGTCGGCCATGTGGGCCAGCGCGCGCACCTTGCCGGCCTCGATGAGGGGCCGTCCCTCGACCAGGCTCGCGGTCACGACCTGGATGCCGCCGGCCACCAGCTCCTGAAGCCCCGTGGCGGCCCCGGTGCTCGGCACCCACGGCATCGCGTCGATCGGGATCCCCGCCGCCTTCAGCATCCCGGCGCGGGCGATGTCCCAGCTGCCGCCGCGCCCCGTCCCCGAGGCCTTGGCCTTACCGGGGTTGGCCTTCACCCAGTCCAGGAGCTGCTTGAGCGTCTTCCACTCGGAGTTGGCCGCAACCTGCACGCCGGCCGGGTCGATGTTGATCAGTGCGACGGGCGTGAACTCCCGGTAGGTGAGCGGGGTGAGGCCCATCCAGTGCATCATCGTCAGCTCGACGGTGACGATGGTGATCGTGTGGCCGTCAGGCGTCGCCGTCCCGCCCGCCGTGTGGCCCACGGCGCCGCTGCCGCCGGTCCGGTTTACGACGGTCACAGGCTGTCCCAGCTCCCTCTCCAGCAGCAGGGCCACCATGCGGGCGATGCGGTCGGTGCCCCCGCCCGCGGCCCACGGGCAGATGAGCTGGATGGGGCGGCTCGGGTACTTGGCCTGTGCGGCCGCCTCCGAGGGCGGCAGGCCCGCGACGAGCGCGAAGCACACGAAGGCGACGACGGACGATCGGATCCACTTGGCGCTCATGCGAGCTCCCCCTCTTGACGGCGGTCACGGCACGATCACCGCCGGCATGGCGGCGGCTCACCCGGGTCGTACCTTACTCCAGAAGCCACCGCCGCGTCCACGTCCGAGCGTAGATAGACAGTATGACTTCCACGACGTGAGGCTGACCTCCAGCGCTCTTCGTCGATCGCCGTCGCCTACGCGCCGGACGACCGCGGCGCCGACGTGTCCCGCAGCGCGCCGAGAGCCACTTGACATCACGCCTGTTTGGGCAGATCGTCGGGCGCATCGAGCGACTCGCGTGGCACCCCACCTGATCGAGGGCGGCACCGGCCGAGCGAAATGGATTAAGATGCGCCCACCCGAACCCCACGGAGGCCCACACGCGATGGATCATCGCACCTCGAAGAACGGCTGCAGCGCGCCGATCGGTCGCCGGCGCTTCCTCAAGACGGGCGGCGCCGCGCTCACCGTCGCGGCGGCCGGACTGCCCGGGCGCGTCGGCGCGCAGGCGAAGACGGGCGGCACGCTCACCTTCGCCAGCACCGCACTGCCCCCCAGCGTCGAGCCGCACATGCAGGGGCTCGACATCTGGCAGCGGCGCAAGCCGCTCCTTTACGAGAACCTGGTCTGGATCGATCACGCGCTCGAGCCCAAGCCGGAGCTGGCCGAGCGGTGGGAGCAGAAGTCTCCGACCGAGTACGTGTTCCACCTGCGCCGCGGGGTGCGGTTTCACAACGGCAAGGAGATGGACGCGGAGGACGTCAAGTACAGCTACGAGCGCATCCGCGATCCCAAGGTGAGCCCGGGCGCCAACGACCTCGCCTTCGTGAGCCGGATCGACGCGGTCGACAAGTACACGGTGCGCTTCACGCTCAGCGCGCCCGCGGCCACCTTCCTGGTCAACCTCGCCGGCAAGTACAACGGCGTGATCCCCAAGGACGCGGGCGGCGACGGCAGGGCGCTACTCACCACCGCCATCGGCACCGGCCCGTTCGCACTCGACAGCTTCGACCCGAGCCGGCGGCTGGCGCTCAAGCGCAATGGCCAGTACTGGGGCGCCCAGAAGCCCCTGCTCGAGAGCATCGTCTTCCAGGCCATTCCCGACGAGTCCTCGATCGTGGCCGGGTTGCGCACGGGGCAGATCACGCTGGCCGAGTTCTCCTCGGCGCTCACGTTCCAGGTGGCCAGGTCCGTGCCGACCCTCGAGGCGATCCAGGCGCCGTCCACGCGCTGGGTGGTTCTCGATCTGGCGGGCGATCAGGAGCCCACCAGCAAGCCGGAGGTCCGCCAGGCCATCGCGCTCGCCATCGACCGCCAGGCCATCCTGCAGATCGCGGGCTCGGGGCTGGGGCAGCGTCTCGGCGTGCTGCCGCCCGGGCTGAAGGGCTGGGCGCTGCCGTGGCAGGAGCTGCCGAACCAGCAGCGCGATGTCGCGAAAGCCAAGCAGCTCCTGCAGAAGGCCGGCTACACCGGACGCGTGCCGATGAAGATCCGCAACATCGTCGGGTTCCCCGCCCTGGCCGCCGCGCTGCCCGTCATCGTGGACAACCTGAAGGAAGCGGGCATCGACGTGACGGTGGAGACGGTCGACGGCGGTGTGTGGATCAAGGACTGGATCGTGCCGCAGTCGCCGCCCACCATGAACGACTGGGGCGGCTTCGTGGACCCCGACCAGGCCTTCTACCGCCACTTCCACTCGGCGCCGGGCGGCAAGGACTTTCGGCGCTGGAAGAACAAGGCGGCCGACGAGGTGATGGATACGGGCCGGGTCACGCTCGATCGGGCCAAGCGCAAGGCCCTCTACGACCAGCTCCAGCGCATGGTCGCCGAGGATGCGATCACGATCCCGCTCTACTCTCCCGACCTGCTCTACGTGCATCAGAAGACCCTCAAGGGCTTCCAGCCGCACTCCACCGGCTTCTACTACGGACTGCGCTTCGCCTCGCTGGAGGCCTGAGGAGTCCAGCCCGGATTATGCGTGAACACATGCGCCACCCTCACCCCGACCCTCTCCCTCTCCGAGGGAGAGGGAGCCGTTTCGATCCCCTCGCCCCCGGGGGGGAGGGAGCCGTTTCGATCCCCTCGCCCCTGGAGGAGAGGGACAGGGTGAGGGGGCGCATAGGACGCGGAACACGCGTTCGTGAATAGCGGTCGTATGCCGCTCCGCGGCCGGAGATCGGAAAGTAACATTGTGCGAGGACGGGGGATCGGTTAGGGTGCCCGCGGATGTGTCGGGTCGAGAAGGCCGACCGTTCAATGG
>JAUSJX010000103.1 GCA_030647435.1 Candidatus Rokuibacteriota bacterium | reverse complement strand
CTTGGCCGCGCGCGCAAGTCAATGCACTTGGTCGGCACTACACGCACCGTGCCGGGCCCCGGTGTGCCGCGGCGCGCACTTACACCCCGGCGCGGCCCGAAACCCGGGGTCGCGCCGCTCGAACTGCGGAAGTTGGGCTAGTGCAGCACCTGCTTGTACGTCGGTTCGTCGAAGCCCACGAGGAGCGTCCGCCCCTTCCTGAGCGTGGGCGCCCGCAGGTTGCCCGTGGGCCCGAGCAGGAGGCCCAGCAGCGCGGCCCTGTCCGGCTTGCCCTTCCTGAGATCCACGTGGACGACGCGTCTGCCCTTGGCGGCATACAGCTCGTCCACGCCGGCGAGCACGCCCAGGGCCTGGTCGCCCTTGATGGTTTGCTTCTTGGCATCCACCTGGACGGCCGCGCTGATCCCGCGCTTCGCAAGGAACCCTTGCGTTTTGGCGCAGGTCTGTCAGCCGTTGCGGTGGTAGCTCCAGTCGATCTTCGTCATGGCGTAAACCTCCGTTTGATCCTCAGCATGGGCTGCTCGATCCAGCGGAACGAGGCGGCGGCGGTCAGGCCTCCCCCGAGCATCACCGGCTCCTTGGGAGGCCGACGCTGCCCGGGAGCCTCGGGGCTACGGGCGGACGTCAAACGCTCGATCCATCCACAGCGGAACCGCGAAAGCGACCTCATCCGCCACCGTCAGCACTACGCAGGGCCAGTGAAGCGAAATGCGAAGGCGCTCCCCTTCCGGCTTGACGACGAGCTTCCCAGCCTCGACGGGGAGGTTCGCCCGGCGCGCGGCGAGGAGGATGGCGGCCTTGACATCCGCCGCCTGTTCCGGGGCTGCGGCCGTGGATCGGCCCGTGGCCACGGCGGCCTTCTGGCGCTGGATGGAATCGCCGACGGCCTGCTCCACCGCCTCCTTGACCTGGAGGTAGCTCGATGCGGCCAACAGCGCTGCATACCCGAGGTACGCGGCAAGGCCAAGCCAGATGAGCCGATTGACCAGCGTCCGCAGTCTCATGGCCATCCTTCGGGCAAGCGGGAATATGACGCGGTTCGTGAAGCTTAAGGCCAAGCGACCGGTGGAAGCAAGGGCGCTGATGTTGAGCGGCATGGCGTCCGCGTGTTAGGGTGACGCCGCCGTGACCTTCGCCTCCCTCCCATGGCGCGCGATCCTTGTGGGAAGCCTCATCGGGCTGGCCGCCGCCCTGGCCGACGCCTACGATGTCTTGGGCTTGTTCGCCCACAACGAGCTCAAGGCGGTCAACGCGCAGTTCTCGCTGCGAGGCCCCCGCACGCCGCACGCACCGGTCGTCATCGTCACCATCGACGAGGACTCCTTCGTCGAGCTCAATATGCCGTGGCCCTGGCCGCGGGCGCTGCACGCCAAGTTCGTGGACATCGTGAGCCGCGGCAAGCCGGCCGTGATCGCCCTCGACATCCTGTTCATCGAGCCGTCGTCGCGCGGGCCCGCCGACGACCGGGCGCTCGCCCAGGCCATCGCGCGCTCCGGCAGGGTCGTGCTGGCGGCCGGGCTCGGCGAGGTCCGGGAGTCGGGCTGGATCCAGAAGCTGGAGAAGATTCAAACACCGCTCCCCGAGATCCGCGCCGGCGCGGCCGCGTGGGGCCCGGTCAACATCATCACGGACCCTGACGCGTTCGTCCGCCGCGCCCGGCTCACGATCGACTTTCAGGATCGCGAGTATCCCGGATTCGACCTGCAGATCTACCGGCTCGCCAAGTCCGCCGGGATCCCGACGGCGCCCCTGCCCGGCAACGCGGAGTTCTGGATCAACTATGCGGGCCCGCCGGACACCTTCCCGCGCGTCGCCTACTCGCGCGTCGTCAGCGGGGAAATCCCCCCGGAAGTGTTCGAGGGCAAGATCGTGCTGGTTGGAGCCACCACGCAGATCCTCCAAGACGTGTTCCCGACTCCCTTCGCTCCATTTCGAACCATGCCGGGCGTCATGATCCACGCGAATATCCTCGACACGCTGTTCGCAGGCATTCCGATCCGTCGCGCGCCGGCCTTGGTCGACGCGGCGCTGGCCATGGTCGCGGGCGGCGCGGCAGGGTGGGCCGCGACGGTGTTCCGGCCGCTCGCCGCGTTCCTCCTGGTCGCGGGCACGGCGCTGACCTACCTCGCCGGGACGCAGGCTGCGTTCCGGTGGGGACGCCTCTGGATGGACGCCCTGCCGGTGCCGCTGGCGCTGCTGATCCCCTACGTCGGCGTCGTCGCCAAGAACTTCGCGCAGGAGCAGGTCGAGAAGCGGCGGCTGTCGCGGTTCTTCTCGCCATCGGTCGTCAAGGAGATCGTGAGGCAGAAGGACGACGCAGGCCTGGGGGCGGGTCGGCGCCGCATGACGGTGCTCTTCTCCGACATCCGCGGCTTCACGTCTATGTCAGAGCGGATGCAGCCGGAGGAGGTCGTGACCTTCCTCCGCGAGTACCTCACGGTCATGACCGAGGTCGTCTTCCGGCACGGCGGGACGGTGGACAAGTACATCGGCGACGCGATCATGGCGCTCTACAACGTGCCGTTCGAGGCGCCCGACCACGCAGCCCAGGCGGTGCGGACGGCCGTGGAGTTCCAGGAGCGGCTCAAGCCTCTGGCCGAGCGGTTCGCCGCGAAGCACGGCGGCACGCTCGCCTGTGGCGTCGGGATCAACACGGGCGACGCGGTCGTGGGTACGATCGGCTCGGAGCAGCGCCTGGAGTACACCGCCATCGGCGACACGATCAACCTGGGCTCGCGGCTCGAGAGCATCACCAAAGACTTCAACGTGCCGGTCGTCATCAGCGAGGCGACGTGGCTCGAGGTCAACAGCCTCTTCGAGACGCGCTACCTGGGCGAGGTGACCGTCAAGGGCAAGGAGATCCCGGTCAAGATCTACACCGTGGTGGATCGCCCGCCCGAGCCGCCGGGCTAGGTGCCGCGGCCTGCCGACAACTGGATGCAGATGGCCTGGTCGAGGTAGTCGAGGTCGAACGGCTTGGGCACGTAGTCGGCCGCGCCCAGCTGGAGCACCTTCGAAGTGATCTCGATGTCGGCGTTGGCCGTGACCATGATCACCGGCATGGCCGGGTACGTCGCGACGATGCGCTTGAGGGTCTCCATGCCGTCCATGTCCGGCATGGCGACGTCGAGCAGGACCACGTCGGCGGGGGAGGCGTCGAGCAGCCTGAGTGCCTCGCGCCCGCCCTTCGCGACCGCCACGTCGTACCCCTTGCTCGAGAGGAAGTCGCGCGTGGCCATGCACACCTCAGGGTCGTCGTCAACGACCAGGATCTTGCCAGGACGCATCGCCCCTCCTCACGTGGCGTTGACTGCCGTCGCGTAGGCGCGCGGGATCGCAACAAGGATATTATTAGCCGTCGGCGACGAAAAGGCGTCAACAATACCGTGCGCGCCCCGCGCTCCGGAGGGCAGAATGAGGCGCATGGAGAGCGCGTCGGATCGGGAGCCCGGCTCGATGACCGGGATTCCCGGTGAGCTCGCGCCCGCCTCCGCGACCGGGCGGCTTGCGGGGTGCGCCTTCTGGACGACCCGATGGTTCCCGGCCGCCGCCGTCATCGCGCTCACCCTCGTGGCGTTCCTGCCGGTCCTGGGCAACGGCTTCATTCCCAACTGGGATGACGCCCTCAACTTCCTCGCCAACCCCCACTACCGCGGCCTCGGCCCGGCCCAGCTCCACTGGATGTTCACCACCTTCCACGCCGGCCACTACAACCCCCTGACCTGGCTCTCCCTCGGCCTCGACTATCTCCTCTGGGGCCTGCACCCCGGCGGCTACCACCTCACCAGCCTCCTCCTCCACGCCGCCACCGCGCTCGCCTTCTACTTCGTTTCGCTCCGGCTCTTCCGCCTGGCCCTGCCCCCGGCCCCCACCCCCGCCGCCCTCCGCTGGGGCGC
>JAUSJX010000102.1 GCA_030647435.1 Candidatus Rokuibacteriota bacterium | reverse complement strand
GCGCGAGGCCGCGTCGTATTCCACGACGCCCGCCGTCGCCATGGCCGCCAGCCACTCGCGCACATAGCGCTCGTCCAGCCCGGCGCGCCCGGCGATCTCGCCGCTGGTGCCGGGCCCCTTCGCCGCGGCCTCGAACAGGCCCACCTGGTGGCCGACCTGCACCAGCAGGGTGAGCATCCCGCCCGTGTAGAAGCCGAAGAGCTTCCGGGCGAACTCCTGCGTGCGCTTCCGGTCAGGCGCCGTGTCCATCTTTCGCGGCCTTGAAGTGTTCGCGCGTCTTGTCGATGCAGCGCACGTGGCTCATGGCGCCTCCGGGTCGGTCGCGCCTATCATACGCCATCCTGGTGGTCGACGAGGGAAGGCTGGGGACGAGGCGCTCACGGTTGCGCTTCTGGGCCGCGCCGTGCCCGTCGTGCTCTCCGCCCAGAACCGCGGGACGATCGGCGCCCTCCTCTGAGGGGGTAGAGGAGTTAGTGGTGGGCGGAGGTTTGATCGGCGCGTTCCTCGAGGGAGTTCCTGATGAGCGCGGCGTAGCGGTAGAAGACGTGGGCGAACTTCCCGTAGGGCAGCGTGACGAACAGCGCCGCGACCACGCCGAGGTGGACGGCGAGCAGAATCCCCATCGCCGGCGTCTCTCTCAAGACCAGCAAGAGAAGCCCGGTGACGCTCGTCAGGAACAGCGCCATCAGGAACGTCACGTCCATCGAAACCATGCGCGGCTCGGCGGGCACGGCGTCGCTCCGTCGCTTCAAGTAGAGCAGACCGAGCGTCCCCGCCACCATCATGAGACCCCCGATCGTGCCGAGCGCGACGGGCCAGCTCAGGAGCGGATAGGGAGCCCTCCAGCGGAGGAAGTGGTCGTAGATCGCCGCCACCGTCGTCGAGGCAACGTCGAGGAGGAACCCGTAGAACACCAGGTGGTGGAGCCACCGCCGCGCGCTGGAGAACGCGGCGTCCGGGTAGTTGCACCCGTCGCCCCCGCCCCCGAGGTAGCGAAGGCTGAAAGCGTCGCGGGCGGCGCGCGCGAACGCTCGCGCATCGAGCAGGTCGACGATGCGCCCCCCAGTATCGCGCCAGAAGCGGACGGTGCCGATCAGGAACACCGCCAGCCCGTAGACCGCGAGCAGGAGAGCCGGCGCCACCATCGCCTCGTACGGGATCACCCGGTAGAACGCGCCCTCCCGCGCGTCCACGGAGAGGAGCACCCCCGGCCCTCTCAGGAGCAGCACGAGGAACAGGACGATGGCGACACAGACCGCGCTCGGGACGAGGGCGCCCGCGAGCCCGCGCCGGTAGAGGCCGGACAGAAGCCGCGGCCAGCCGTATTCGCGGTAGGTCTCCGTCCGCAGTTGGGCGAAGGTCTTGGGGACGTTGACGGCAAACTCGTGCGGCGGCGCGTACTGGCAGGCGTAGAAGCACCCGCGGCAATCGAAGCAGAGGTTCGCGAGGTACGTGAGGTCCGCCGGAGCGAAGCTCCGCCGTCGCTCCATCGCCGGGAAGACCGCGCAGTAGCCCTCGCAGTAGCGGCAGGCGTTGCAGATCACCAGCTGCCGCTCGGTCTCCTTGAGAAGCTCAGCGGAGGGCATGGTGCGCCGCCTCCCGTCCGGCGATCCGGCCGAACACGGTTCCGATCGTGAGACCGAACCCCGCGAGGTAGCCGCGGCCGAGGATGTTGCTGGCCATCACCTCGCCGGCGGCGAAGACGTTCGACGACGGCCGGCCGGCCTGCATGACCACGCGGGCGCACTCGTCCACCGTGACCCCGAGGTAGGTGAAGGTAATGCTCGGCCGGAGCGGGTACGCCCAGAACGGCGGGCGATCGATCGGCAGCGCCCAGTGGCTCTTCGGCGGATCGAGCGCGTGGCAGCGGCTCCTGGGGCGGCCAGTGTCTGAGTATGGGCGATTATGTCACGGGAACGGGGGCCCCGAGGGGGGCGGGCGGTGCCGGAGGGGGCTAGTGTTGGCTATCCTCCCCCGACGACGCCGAGATCGGCTCCGGAGGCGTCGTAGCGAGGTGGGTGGCCGCGGGTTGCGAGGTGACCTACGTGCTGTGCACCAACGGCGACGCGGGCACCGCCGACCGATCGCTGGCGCCGGACGAGCTCGCGAAGCGGCGGGCCGGGGAGCAGCGTGCCGCCGCAGACTTCATGGGCGTCCAGAACGTGGTCATGCTCGGCTATCCCGACGGCGAGCTCGAGGACACCCGGGAGGTCCTCGGGGACATCGTGCACGCCATCCGCCGGCACCGCCCGCACACGGTCTTCGTCCACGACCCGTACAAGATGAAGGGGTTTCAGCATCGCGACCACCGCAAGGCCGGGATCGCGACGACGGACGCCGTGTATCCCTTCGCGCGCGATCATCTGCACTTCCCCGAGCACATCACCCGCGACGGCCTCGAGCCCCACAAGGTGCGGGAGCTCTGGTACTGGGGCATGGACGAACCGGACGTGATCGTGGACGTGACCGGCTCGATCGACAAGCAGCTCGCCGCGCTCGTCCGCCACGAGAGCCAGATGCCCGGCTTCAACGTGCCTGCGGGCCAGACGATCGGCGAGCGGGTCAAGCGACACGCCGCGGAGCTGGCGGCGCCTTACGACTTCGAATACGGCGCGGTGTTCCGGCGCCTGATCGCGAGGCGGTAGGCCACTATCGCTCGTCACGCTTGACCGGCAGCGACGTAGCCGCGTAGGTCCCGGCCATGCCCCGGGTGTCGGGCTGATACGGAATGGGCGCGCCCGGATTGTCCAGCGAGACCGGGATGGGCTGCCCGTCGCGCCGGCCCAGCGCACGCTCGACAACCTCCAAGAGCGGCGCCTTGTCGTACTGCGTGTAGAAGCCCGCGGTGAGGCGGATCGGATCGCCGGAGTAGAAGCGCACGTACTGCGCCATGCGCTGGGCGAACGACTCGCCCGTGGCGTCCCACGCCAGCTTGAAGAGCGCGATGCGCTCCTCGGCCGGGACGCCCGCGCGCCCCCGCACGTAGCGGTCGATGTATGGTCGGATCTCGGGGCTGCCCAGGTCGGCCTCGCTCGGCGCGTAGAAGAACCCGCCGGCCGCCAGCGTCTGGACGATCTCGACGAAGCGGCTATAGATCTTTCCGGTCTGGAGATGAAAGGCGCGCAGACCGGGCCCACCCGGCACCCAGACGCCGTTCGGGAGCTGCTGCGCCATGGCCTCGGACCCGTAGAACACCGCGCGCGCCACCTCCATGTGGCTCAGCATCTCGCCCAGCTTCTCCTGGACGTGCAGGAAGCCCGTGATGCCGATGGCGTCCGCGACCTTCATGGCGAGTCCGCAGAAGAACTCGAGCTGGCTCAGCATCCGGGCCGTGGTCTGGACATTCAGGAGCGCGCCGAAGTCCGCGCCCAGGCCATTGATGATCCCGCCGCTGCCGGGGCTGCCGTCGACCATGACCCGGTCCCACGGGATGAGGACGTCATCGAACACGGCGATGCAGTCCATCTCCTCGAAGCGGCTCGACAGCGGATGGTCGAAGCGCGACCGGGGCAGCGGCGCGACCGTCTCGCGACAGATGAATGTGAGGCCCGGCGTGGCGGTGGGGATGCCGAAGACCAGGGCATAGGCATCGTCGCCCGGCGGCACGCCCCCGAAGGGAATGACGGCGACCTCCTCGGTGATGGGCGCCATGGTGCCCAGCATCTTCGCTCCGCGCACGACGATGCCCTCGCTGGTCTCGCGGACCCGGCCTAGGTGGAGGTACGGGTCCTCCTGCTGCGCCGAGGTCTTGGACCGGTCGATCTGCGGATTGATCAGCATGTGCGTGAGGAAGAGGTCGCGCTCGCGCACGTGCTCGTAGTAGCGCGTGGCGTTCTCCCCGAAGCGGGTGCCGGCGCGCGCGAATCGGTCGGCCATGAGGTGCCAGCCCGTGACGAACTGGTTCATGAAGTCTGGCGCCCGGCCCATGAAGCCGAAATTGTGGTCCGCGCGGAGCTTGAAGTGCTTGCGCTTCTTCACGAGATCTTCGCGCGTGCGGGGGATCAAGAACGACGTCGACACGGGCTCGCCCGTGCTCGGCGACGGATAGGTCATGATGTCCCGGTAGGTCGGGTCGCGCTGCATGTCGTACTGCTCGGCGATGGCGCGAATCGGCTCCTGGAAGATGGGCTCGGCGGTGACGTCGCGCACCCGCCGCCCGCCGAGATACACGCACGGGGCGCTCTTCTTCAGGGACTCGACGTAGTCCTGTCCGCTGCGAGCTGGCATGCTGTCCGTATCCTTTCGTCTGGGCGGTCCGCACCGAGGCCGCCGCATGCTGATACACTACCCGACGGCAAGCCGCTGTGGCATCGGCTCCTGGGGGCTCCTGGGGCGGCCAGTGTCTGAGTATGGGCGATTATTGAGTTTTGCGTAAGTAATAGAACACTCATTGCCACGGAGCCGACGGCAGATCCGACGAAAGCACGAAGGAGCGGAGCTTATCTCCGGAACGACGGACACGGCGAGTGCTGGCGTGTAGGTTGAGTCGAATGTCCTGT
>JAUSJX010000101.1 GCA_030647435.1 Candidatus Rokuibacteriota bacterium | reverse complement strand
CCGGCTACTCGGCCGTCGAGCGGGTCGAGGCGCCCGATCCGAGCACCGTGGTGTTCAGGCTCAAGTTCGCGTCGGCCGCCCTCCTGGTGAACCTGGCGTCGCCGTGGAACGTGATCTTTCCGAAGAAGTACCTGGACCAGGACCCAAACTACTTCAAGACCAACGCGGTGGGCTCGGGGCCGTTCAAGTTCAAGAGCTACACGCGGGGGTCGACGTTCGAGGGGGTGCGGAACCCCGACTATTTCGTGAAGGACCGGCCGTACCTCGACGGGTACAAATTCTTCGTCAGCACGGAGACCTCCGTGCGGGCGGCGGCCATTCGCTCCGGGCGCGCCTGGATCGAGTTCCGCAACCTGCCCGGGTCCGAGGTGGAGGCGATCCAGAAGCAGCTCGGCGACAAAGTCGTCGTCCAGGAAACGCCCGTGACCGCCGCCTTCGGGATCTGGCCCAACAACACCGTGAAGCCTTTCAACGACGTGCGCGTCCGCCGGGCCCTCACCCTGGGGATCGATCGATACACGGCGGGCAAGGTCCTGTATCCCATCAACGGGCTCAAGTACATCGGGGGAGCGATGCGTCCTGGTTCGGAGTGGGCGATGCCGGACGCGGAGCTCCAGAAGCTCCCGGGCTTCGGGCGAGATGCCGAGAAGAACCGGGCGGAGGCCAAGCGGCTCCTGGCCGAGGCGGGTTATCCCAACGGGTTCAAGGTCGTCCTGAAGGGCCGCAACATCAGGCTGCCCTACCAGGACCTCGCGGTGTTCGTGATCCAGGAGTGGCGCAAGATCGGGGTCGAGGCGGAGCACCGTCCGCTCGAGACGGCGTCCTGGTTCGCGGACGGCCAGAACACGGGGAACTTCGAGCTGATGGTGTCCGCGCCAACCCGGTTCATGGACGATCCCGACGTGTGGCTCAATCGGTACGTCACGGGGGACACCGAGAACTGGGGGCGGGTCTCCGACCCCAGGCTCGACGATCTGTTCGCGCGACAGACGCGTGCGCTCGATCCCGTCGAGCGCAAGAAGCTCGTCAACGAGATCGACCGGATCGTCCTGGAGAACGCCTACTACATCCCCGGGCTCTGGTGGACGCGGAACGTGGTGCACTGGGCGAAGGTGAGGAACTGGGTGGCCCCGCCCAACCAGTACTCCAATCAGAAGCTCCAGGACGTCTGGCTGGCTGAGGACTGAGACGACGCGGGCCGGGACATGCGAACCTACCTGGCCAAGCGATTGCTCCTGATCGTCCCGACGCTGCTCGGGGTCGCCTCCCTGGTATTCGTGATCATGCGCGTGATTCCCGGGGACGTGGCGCTGCTGATCCTCGGCGGCGACTCGGGCCAGATCGATCGGGCGCAGCTCGCCGCCATGCATCGCCAGCTCGGGCTGGATCAGCCGCTGCTGGTGCAGTTTGGAACGTGGCTCTGGGCGGTGCTCCACTTCGATTTCGGCGTCTCGCTCTGGACGGGGCGTCCGGTCGTCGAAGAGCTGCTGGTCCGCCTGCCCCTCTCCCTCGAGTTGGCGATCTTGGCGACGATCGTTTCGGTGGTGCTGGCGATCCCCTTCGGGATGCTCGCCGCGGTGCGACAGGACTCCTGGCTGGACTACGTCATCCGGGTGATCAGTATCGGCGGCCTGGCCATCCCGTCGTTCTGGGCCGGGATCCTCGTCATCCTGTTTCTGGTGATCTACTTCGGCTGGGGGCCCCCACTGGAGTTCACGCCGCCCTGGGTCGATCCCTGGGCGAACTTCCAGCAGATGGTCTGGCCGGTGGTCACCGTGGGCTACCGGTACGCCGCCGTCACCACCCGCATGACGCGGTCCACGGTGCTGGAGGTGCTGCGGGAGGACTACATCCGCACCGCCTGGGCCAAGGGGCTGGCGGAGCGGGCGATCGTCATCCGGCACGCGTTGAAGAACGCGATGCTGCCGGTGATCACGCTGATCGGGACCGAGTTCGCCTTCCTCATCGGCGGCCTGGTGGTCACCGAGACCGTGTTCACCCTGAACGGCGTGGGGCGGTTCGTGGTGGACGCCGTCGCCCACCGGGACTACCCGGTGGTGCAGGCGCTCGTGTTCGTCATCGCGCTCGGCTTCGTGATCGTGAATCTCCTCATCGACCTGACCTACGCGTGGTTCGACCCTCGCATCCGCTATCGATAGCCGGATGAGCGTCCAGTATCCGCTCGTGCATGTGACGGCCTCAGAGACCCTGGCGCCACGCCTCACGTTCGGCGAGGAGGTGGTGAAGTTCATCCGGACGAAGCCCCTGGGCGCCGCGGGCGCGCTGGTCGTCCTGGCGATGCTCTTCGTGGCCGTCTTCGCGGAGGCGCTCGCTCGCTACGACCCCTACCAGGGCGATTACGCGCTCCAGTTCGCGCGGCCGAGCGCGGAGCACTGGCTCGGGACCGACGAGTTCGGCCGCGACCTGCTGACCCGGATCATGTACGGCGCGCGCATCGCCCTCTTCGTCGGCTTCACGGCGTCGTTCGCGGGCTGCACCCTCGGCGCCCTGCTGGGCGTGCTCAGCGCGTACTGGGGCGGGGCGGTCGATCTCCTCCTCGAGCGGCTGATGGATATCCTGCTGGCGTTCCCGCAGCTGGTCCTCGCCCTCGCCATCGTCTCGATCCTGGGGCCGGCGGTCCAGAACGTGGTCGTCGCCATCGCCATCCCCATCGTCCCGCGGGTTGCGCGCGTGGTGCGGGCCACGGCGCTGTCGGTGAAGGAGCACCCGTACGTCGAGGCCGTGCAGGCGCTGGGCGCCCTGCGGCGGCGCGTCGTCTTCCGGCACATCGTCCCCAATATCATGACGCCCTACCTCATCATGCTGACCGCGCAGCTCGGGAGCGCCATCCTCGCCGAGGCGGCGCTCTCCTACCTGGGCCTGGGCACGGCCGACCCGACACCGTCGTGGGGCCTGATGCTCTCGGGCTCCGCGCCGTTGTACGCGGAGAAGGCCCCGTGGATGGCCGTGTTCCCGGGCATCGCGATCAGCCTGAGCGTGTTCGGCTTCAACCTCTTCGGCGATTCCCTGCGGGACGCGCTCGACCCGAAGCTACGGCGGGGGTAACGGGGACGCTCGCCGCTCGACGCCCGCGTGACACCGCCTCCATGGAGATCGCACCCGGCATCCACAACGTCATCACCGAACGTGCCCCCGCCGTCGGCGTCACCAACACCTATCTGGTCGTCGGCAGCGGAGGGGCCATCTGGGTGGACACGGGCTGGGACAGGGAGGGCGAGGCACAGGCGAGGCTCGACTACTGGCGCGGGGTAGGCCGTCCGCCGCTCGAGGGCATCGTCGTCACGCACAGGCATCCGCCCCACTGGGGCAACGCGCCCGCCATGCAGCGGGTCACCGGCGCGCCGATCATCGCCACTGCGGTGGAGAGAGCCGCCATCGAGGAGCGCATGGCGGGCGCCAGGGTGGACAGAGTCGTGGAGGACGGCGAGACGCTCAGCCTGGGCGACGTGACGGTCGAGTTCGTCCATGCCCCGGGACACACGTACGGAAGCCTGGCCGTCTTCGTCCGCGAACGGAACGCGCTG
Source organism: Candidatus Rokuibacteriota bacterium (assembly GCA_030647435.1). Taxonomy (NCBI): domain Bacteria; phylum Candidatus Rokuibacteriota; species Candidatus Rokuibacteriota bacterium. Next base: position 6,923 of record JAUSJX010000101.1, on the reverse strand, counting down.
TTCGCCGGCGACAACGTCATGGGCACGGGCACGTCCGTGATCAACCCCGGCGAAGGCGAGATCGCGTTGTTCCTCCGGACGATGGAGAAGTTCATGCGGTACGACCCCGCCGTCATCTACCCCGGCCAGGGGCCGGTGGTCACGGATCCTCGGGCCAAGCTCCAGGGGCTCGTTCGGCACCGGCGGGAGCGGGAAGCGCAAATCGTGGAGCTGCTGAGACAGGGGCCGAAATCCGTGGACGATCTCTTCGGCACCATCTACCCGCGCCTCGACGCGCGGCTTGGCCACCTGGCCCGCAATCAGATCCTGAGTCACCTGGCGAAGCTCGAGAACGAGGGCCGCGTGTCGGCGAGCGGAGAGAGGTTCACATGTCTAAACCGCAGCTGACCTTCGGTGTCGCGGCGGCCGGCGATGCCCGTCACCTGTCCGAGTTCGCGCAACGGGTCGAAGCGCTCGGGTTCGAGCGCGTCACCATGGGCGAGCACGTCATGGACGGCAACCCGCCCCGTCCGACCCATCTCGCCCTGCCCATGGCGGCCGCCGCCGCGGGCTCGACCCGCAGGCTGCGCGTCATGACCGGGATCGTCATCGCGCCCCTGTACCACCCGGTCCTCCTGGCCAAGCTGGTCGCCACGGTCGACCTGGTCTCGAACGGACGGTTCGACTTCGGCATCGGCATCAGCGGGCAGCGCGAGACGCGGGTGGAATTCGAGGCCGTCGGCATTCCGGTGGAGACCCGGGGGCGTCGGACGAACGAGATGCTGGCCGTGATGAAGCGCCTGTGGACCGAGGAGCACGTGACCCACCACGGAGACTTCTTCGACCTCGAGGACGTGACGCTGTTGCCGCATCCCGTGCAGCGGCCGCATCCGCCCGTCTGGGTCGCGGGCCGCAGCGACGCGGCCATGAGACGCGCGGCGCTGCTGGGGGATGGATGGTACCCGTATCTGTTCAGCGTGGGACGCCTCCGGAGCAGCAACGAGGCGGTGCGACGCTACGCCGCCGAGGCGGGACGCGACATGAGCGGATTCCACTGGGGGGTGATGCAGCCGACGGCCATCGCCGCCGACCGGCAGGAGGCCCTGGCGCAGGCCGTGATCAACGTCGGCCAGCGGTACGTGACGCCGGGGCGGAGCGCCGAGGACATCGCGCAGTCGCTCTGCCTGACGGGCACCCCCGAGGAGTGCATCGCCGGGATCGAGGCGCGGATCGAGGCCGGGGTGCGCGATTTCGTCCTGGGCTTCCTGGCCTCGGACGACGCGGATCGACTCCGGCAGATGGAGCTGTTTGCGAAGCGGGTGCTGCCGTCCTTCAGGACATAGGGGCCGGGGCGGATCAGTCCGGCCGGGCGATTCGCAGCTGCATCTGCTCAAAGAACATCGTGAGCACGCGGTAGGTGAGGCCCCAGATGTAGTGACCCTGATACACGACCGCCGGGCGGTCGAGCGGCACGCCATCGCGGAGGGTGGGCCGGCGGGCGGCATTGCGGGGGTCGAGCAGGTGCCGGAGCGGTACCCAGAATGCCTCGGCCACTTCGTCGCTGAGCGTGAACCGCTCAAGCATGTCCCCGAGGTGGAACACAAAGGAGGAGAGCGACATCCCGGTGGGCTGGCCCGCCGCGGACACGGGCATCGTCCCGAGCACCCCGAGGTACGGGGCGCGGTCGAGCCGCAGGCCGACCTCCTCCTGAGTCTCACGGATGGCGGCGGCCCGGATGCTCGGGTCATTGGCGTCCACTCGGCCGCCGGGCAGCGCCATGTGACCGGACCAACGGTCGGGCTCGTGCTCGGCGCGGCGGATCAGACACACGTGCAGGTCGGCCGCCTCGCCCGCCAGGACCAGCGCCACGGCCGCCTGCTTGCCCGCCGGTTTCCGGTCGGGAAGCTCCGTGCCCGCCAGGGCGCGACGGATTCGCTCCAGGTCGGGCGACATCGGGGCGGCGCGACGCGGATGCGCGAGCATGAGGATTTTGTACAGCATTTCGACAGCCTTGACATCGCTCATTTCGGCGGCCAAAATGCCTGCGCCGATGACGTGCGCACTACGGCGCTTCGTGCATATGACTTGGTACGGCTGAGGAGGAGATCGGCGCGAGCGGCGAACCGGGCCAGTCGCGCCTGGGAAGAGGGGGGCACAGGATGGATTTCGGATACACGCTCGAGCAAGAGGCCCTGCGGCAAGAGGTACGCGCCTTCATCAAGCAGAACATGACGCGGGAGCTCCTCGAGGAGATGGAGGATCTCAACGAGGGGTTCGGCGTCAGCCGTGTCCGCGGTCGAGGACCGAGCGTGGACGAGCTGTTCAAGAAGATCGCCGAGAGGGGCTGGCTGGGCTACAGCTTCCCCAAGGAGTACGGCGGGCAGGGCAAGGACCGCATCAGTCAGTACATCGTCGAGGAGGAGTTCGCGCGGGTTGGCATCGCGGTGGGGTTGGCCGGTAGCGGCGCCCCGGCCATCCTGGCGGCCGGGACCGAAGAGCAGAAGCGGGAGTTCCTCCCCAAGCTGATCAGCGGGGAGTACTCGTTCGCCCTCGGGTTCACCGAGCCCCAAGCCGGCGCCGACCTGGCCTCCCTGCAATGCCGGGCGGTCCGAGACGGCGACTATTACGTGATCAACGGCCAGAAGATGTACACCTCCGCGGCCCACGTGTCGACCCACATCTACCTCATGGCCCGGACCAACCCCGACGCTCCCCGGCACAACGGCATCTCGATCTTCATCTTCCCGATGGACGCCCCCGGTATGACCGTCCGTCCGCTGTGGACCATCCAGAACGAGCCTCGAGCCCCGCTCGGGACGACCTATGGCGCGGCGAGGACCAACGAGACGTTCTTCGACGACGTGCGCGTACACAAGTCCGCGTTGCTGGGCAAGGAGAACGAGGGGTGGGGCGTCGGGTCGATGGGGCTCAACCTCGACCGGGTCGGCGCCGCCCGGTACCTGATCTCCGTGCGACGGGACGAGGACATCGTGAACTGGGTCAAGGCGAACAGGTTCGACGGCTACTCCCCGGCGAACGACCCGGCGATCAGGGACAAGATCGCGGAGCTCTGGATCGAGGCCCAGGTGTGCCGGCTCATGACCATGCGAAGCATGTCCATCGTCGAGCACGGCGGCAACTTCACGTACGAGGGATCGGCCGAGAAAGTGTGGGCGCCGGAGCACGGGGTCAGGACGTCTGAGGCCATCACCCAGATGCTGGGCCCGTACGGCCAGTTGCTGAACGGCTCGCCCCACGCCGTCGAAAAGGGCATCTTCGCGCACAACCTGATGGGCGCGTTCCAGTCCGGGATCAACCACGGCAGCGTCCAGGTCATGCGAGACCAGGTCGCGCGTCGCGGTCTCGGCCTGCCCTCGGGGCGCAGGGCACAAGGACCTCGTCAGTAGCGACGGCCGCCCGCGGAGTGCCGGGAACCCTGACACCTCACGACGCTGGGCGAATAGAGGACCGATCATGGACGTACTGTTGACCGAAGAAGAGAAGATGGTCCGCAACAGCGCCCGGGAGTTCTTCGAGGCGGAGTGCTCGACGGCCCTGGTGCGCGAGATGGAGACCGACCCCAAGGGGTATCCGCCGGCGCTGTGGCGGAAGGCCGCCGAGCTCGGCTGGCAGGGGATGGCCCTGCCCGAGAAGTACGGCGGCCAGGATCTTCGCCTAGTGTACCTGGGCCTCATCTTCGAGGAAGCGGGACGGGCGGTGGCCCCGCTTCCACTCCACAGCACGGTGGTGGCAGCGCTGACGATCGCCAGGGATGGGACCGAGGCGCAACGCGAAGCGATTCTCCCGGCCGTCGTCCGGGGGGATGCGGTCCTCACGTGGGCGTTCACGGAGCGGGACCCACGCTTCCTCCCCGAGACGATCCACACGCAGGCCGTGGCCTCGGGAGATCATTTCGTCATCAACGGGACCAAGCTCTTCGTCGACAACTTCGTCGCCGCCGACCAGTGCCTCGTCGCCTGCCGGACCGCTCCCGGCTCCAAGGGGAACGCCGGCCTGTCGCTCTTCCTGGTCGACACCAAGAGCCCGGGCCTCTCCCACGTCCCGCTCGTCACGCTCGCGAAGGACAAGCAGAGCGAGGTGGTGTTCGAGAATGTCCGCGTGCCCCGGGCCAACCTGATCGGCGAGCTCAACCAGGGGGGGCCGATCGTCGAGAGGATGCTCGACCGGGCCACGGCCCTCCTCTGTGCCCAGATGCTGGGCGCCACGAGGAAGGACGCGGAGATGGCCATCGAGTACGCGAAGTACCGCGTCGCCTTCGGTCAGCCCATCGGCGCGTTTCAATCCATCCAGCACGTGTGCGCGGACATGATCGTCTGGATCGACGGCGGCGAGATGCTGACGTACGAGGCCCTGTGGAAGATGGACCAGGGACTGCCCGCGAGCGTCGAGGTGTCGCAGGCGAAGGCGTTCTGCAACGAGAAGTGCGAGGCGGTGGTGCGGTTCTCCCAGATTATCCACGGGGGGATCGGCTTCATGATGGAGTTCGACCTCCACCTGTGGTTCCGCCGCGTCTCGGCGTGGACCATGCGGCTGGGGACCAGCTACGAGCACCGCGCCAGGGTCGCCCACGCGCTCATCGATCTTCCGGGCCGCGTCGTCCTGGGGCGGCCGGTGCCGGTCGTCGCCGAAGCGTGAGGCGGGACTGATCCGGAGCGGGCGTTCAGCGCAATCAGCCAGAGGAGAAGCGACGATGGCCGAGTGTCCGGTATGTCGCAATGCCGTAGACGAGGCGGCGGCGCGGGCCCAGACGGGCCAGACCGCGCACGGCGCGAAGGAGGTGGACCCCAAGAAGGGCACCAGGCAGTTCCACAATGGCAAGTGGTACTACTTCGACACCCTGGAATGCCGCAGCAAGTTCATGGCCCGTCCCGACGCCTACCTGAAACAGGCCGGAAGCTAGCGAGCACACGGAGGGAATGAGCCGATGCCGGATCTCGTCCAGCACACAACGGAGCTGCGGTCGCTGCCACTGACGCAGGCGCTGGGTCGCTTCGTGTCGGAACTCACCTTCGAGCGGCTGCCCGAGGCAGCCCTGAGAACCGAGCGCACCGGGTTCATCGACTGCATCGGCACGATGATCGCCGGCAGCCCGGAGCCCGCGGTGCAGATCTTGAAGAAGACCCTGGCGACCGGGGGATCCGGCGAGGCGGCGCTGTACTTCTCGTCCGAGCGTGGCCCGGCACCGGAGGCCGCGTGGATCAACGGGACGGCCGCGCACGCGCTGGATTACGATGACGTCGCGCTCCGCGGGCACCCGAGCACCGTGCTGGTCCCGGCGATCCTGGCCGAAGGCGAGGCGCTCGACGCCTCGGGCCGTGACATGCTCAGGGCCTACGCCGCCGGCTACGAGGTCTGGGGCGAGCTCGTCGAGCGGGACCGCGGCCATCATCACCTCAAGGGGTGGCACCCCACGGGCATCTTCGGCGCGATCGGCGCGGCCGCCGCGTGCGCGTCGCTGCGACGCCTCGACGCGGAACGGGCCACATTCGCGATCGCGCTGGCGGCCTCGCAGAGCAGCGGCGTGATGGCGAACTTCGGCACGATGACGAAGCCGTTCCATGCCGGACGGGCGGCCCACGCCGGCGTCATCGCCGCCCGGCTCGCCGAGGCCGGCTTCACCGCGTCCGCCGATGCGCTCGAGCACCCCCAGGGCTTCCTCAACGCGGTGTCGCCCGAGGGCAAGGTCGACCGCGAGGGCGCGCCTCGAGCGCTCGGCCAGGACTGGCGCCTCGCCTCGGTGGGTCTCAGCATCAAGAAATTTCCGGCGTGCTACTGCACGCACCGCTCGATCGACGCCGTGCTCGACCTCGTGTCACGGCGACCGATCGATCCCTCCCGGATCGACCGGATCGTGGTCTCGCTGAGCGACACGTATGCGACGATCCTCCGCAACCACGCCCCCCAGACGGGGCTCGCCGCAAAATTCAGCATCGAGTTCGCGATGGCGGCGGCGCTGACCGCGCGCCGCGTCGGGCTGGGGGAGCTGACGGACACGTTCGTGCGACGGGCGGACATCCAGCAGTTGATGCGGCGAGTCGTCGTGGAGACGAACCGGAACTACGACCCGGAGACACCGGGGGCGTCCGTGTACGATCAGGTACGAGTCCATCTCGACGACGGCACCGTCCTCGAGACCGAGCAGGTGAGGCACGCCCGCGGCCACGCCACCCGTCCGCTCCCCGAGGCCGAGCTGTTCGAGAAATTCCGTGCCTGCCTCGACGCGGGTGGCGTGAAGCTGGAGCCGCGTCGGCTCTTCGAGCGCCTCCAGAAGCTCGACGAGGTCGGCTCGGCGCGGGAGCTCGTCGGGGCCCGCTAGGTGGGCGCCCTTCGCGGGGACGCCGCGTACTGGCTCGAGCGCCTGGAGGCCGCGGGCATTCCCGCGGCGCCGATTCTCACGTACGACCGGGTCTACGCGAATCCCCAGGCGCGTGCCTGCGGCATGGTCGTCGACACCGGGAACGGATCGACGCCCCTGGTGGGCAACCCGGTCCGGATGTCGCTGACGCCCTGGCAGCTCAGACGACGGGCTCCGGCCCTCGGCGGGGATACGGCCGCCGTGCTCGAACGGCTCGGGTTCGCACCGGCGGAGATCGTCGATCTCCGCCGACTCGGAGTCCTGGACGGGAAGGAGAGCCCCCATGCCCACCGTCACGACCGTTGAACCGCCGAGCCTCTTCTTCGAGGACTTTGCCGAGGGGCAGGAGTTCTCGACGGTCACGAAGGGACCGATGATGGTGGGCCACCAGGTGCGGTGGGCGGGCGCCTGCGACAACTACGACTCGGAATTCCATCACGACGAGCACGTGGCGAAGGCCCAGGGTCTGCCCGGCATCATCCTGTCCGGGCCGCTGATGGCGTCGTACCTCCTGACCGAGGTCGCGCACTGGGTCGGGCGAAACGCGCGGCTGCTCCGGTTCGCCGAC
>JAUSJX010000100.1 GCA_030647435.1 Candidatus Rokuibacteriota bacterium | reverse complement strand
AACCAGCACAGCGCCTCGACAGGCCGAACCGGCCGCGCCTGCAGTCGCACGGCCGGGCAATGCTTAAGGAGGTCCGCACGAGGCGAGATTCGCCAGCGAGTCTTGCGCGCGCCTTCCCACTCGGCGTCCGCGACAGTTCCTGTCGTCCTGTAACGTGCCGGACGGGTCCGCTGGGTGTCGGCGTGGTTCTTGAGCCGGAGTTTCGACAGGAAATCCCCTTCTTCTCGCAAGCGCTTCACAACGTTGTGCCATCGGCGTAGTGTTCTGGCGCCGACTTGGGGGTCGGATATGAGGTGCTCTGATGGAATGTCCATCCTGCGATCAGCCCAACCGTGAAGATGCGGGCTTCTGCGACAACTGCGGCCAGGACCTTCGCGCCGGCCGGACTGATCCGCGCGACTACACGCCGGCTCACCTTGCCAAGAAGGTCCTCCAAGACCGGGCCAGGCTGCAAGGAGAACGCCGCACCGTTACCGTGCTGTTTGCCGACGCTGTCGGCTCGACCGCGATGGCGGAGCAGCTCGACCCGGAACAGGCTTTCAGGATCATGCAGGGTGCCGTCGCTTGCATGGCGGACGCTGTCCATCAGTGCGAGGGCATCATCACGAAATTCGCGGGCGACGGCATCATGGCGCTGTTCGGGGCGCCGCTCGCGAGCGAGGACCACGCGGTGCGCGCCTGCTATGCCGCGCTCCGCATGCAGGAGTCGATCAAGCGCTACGCCGAGGAGATGCAGCGGCAGGCCGGGGTGCCGATCCAGATTCGCGTTGGCATCAACTCCGGCGAGGTCCTCGTGCGGTCCGTCGGCAGCGATCTGCGGATGGACTACACGGCGGTCGGCCAGACGACGCATGTCGCCGCGCGCCTGGAACAGACGGCGATGCCCGGCTCCATTCTCACCTCGACGGACACGCTGCGGCTCGCCGAGGACTACGTGGAAGTCAAGCCGCTCGGCCTCGTGAACATGAAGGGCCTCCCCGAGCCGATGGAGGTGTTCGAGGTGACGGGCGCGGGCACGGTGCGCACCCGGCTGCAGCGCGCGGCCGCGCGCGGGCTCAGCCGCTTCGTGGGGCGCGACGCCGAGCTCGAGCAGCTGCGCCGGGCGCTCGAGCAGGCAGCGGAGGGGCGCGGCCAGATCGTGGCGGTGGTGGGCGAGCCCGGCGTCGGGAAGTCGCGCCTCTTCCACGAGTTCCTCAACTCGCACCGCACGCGCGGCTGGCTCATCCTCCAAGGCAGCTCCGTCTCGTACGGTCGGGCGTCGGCGTATCTGCCGGTCATCGACATGCTCAAGAGCTACTTCCGCATCGAAGACCGCGACGACGCCCGCGCGATCCGCAGCAAGGTCACCGGCGCGATCCTCACGCTCGACGAGGGACTCAAGGACGTCGTGGCGCCGTTCACGGGTCTGCTCGACGCGCTACCGGAGGACAGCGCAGTCCTCGCGCAGGCGCCGCCGCAACGCCGCCAGAGCGTGCTCGACGCCGTCAAGCGCCTGGTCCTCCGCGAGGCGCAGGGGCAGCCCGTGCTCCTGGTCTTCGAGGATCTGCACTGGATCGACTCCGCGACGCAGGCGCTCCTCGACTCGATCGTGGAAAGCCTCACCACGACGCGTCTCCTCATTGCCGTGAACTACCGGCCCGAGTACCGCCACGCTTGGAGCCAGAAGACCTTCTATCGCCAGGTCCCGATCGAGCCGCTCAGCGCGACGAGCGCCGAGGATCTCCTCCGTCCGCTCGTGGGCGATGATCCAAGCCTTCGCTCATTGTTCCAGACACTGATCGCGCGCACCGACGGCAACCCGCTCTTCCTGGAAGAGTCCGTGCGGGCGCTGGTGGATGCCCGCGCGCTCGTTGGCGAGCCCGGGCGCTACCGCCTCGCCCGGCCCGACGCGCCGATCGCCGTGCCTGCCAGCGTCCAGGCCATCCTCGCCGCGCGGATCGACCGGCTGTCGCCGGAGGACAAGCAGCTCCTGCAGGCGGCTTCGGTGGTCGGCAAGGACGTGCCGTTCGCGCTGCTCCAGGCGCTGGTCGAGCTGCCCGAGGATGCGCTGCGCGCGGGCCTGATGCGGCTTTCGGCGAACGAGTTCCTCTACGAGTCCGTCCTGTTTCCCGAGCTGGAGTACACGTTCAAGCACGCGCTCACCCACGAGGTCACGTACGGCGGTATGCTGCTCGACCGGCGTCGTGGGCTCCATGCCCGCATGGTCGAGGTGATCGAGAGCCGCCACGGCGATCGCCTGGTCGAGCAGGTCGAACGCCTCGCCAATCACGCCGCACGCGGCGAAATCTGGGCCAAGGCCGCACAGTACACGCGCCAGGCCGGCGATCGCGCGGCGGCGCTCTGTGCCGACGCCGAGGCCGTCGCCCACTACGAGCGTGCGCTGGAGACCTTCACGCACCGACCGGTCACCAGCGAGTCGGCGCGTGAGGCGATCGATGTCCGCTTCGCCCTCCGCGCACCGCTCTGGCGGGGTGGGCATCTCGAGCGGCTGCACGCGGTCTTTCGGGAGGTCGAGCAGCTCGCCGCCGGGCACAACGAGACCGAGCGGCTCGACGTCGTCTACTCGTTCTTCGTCCAGTACCACTGGGCCAAGGGCGAGTACGAGCAGGGGATCGAGTACAGCGAGCGTTGCCTGGAAACCGGTGCGCGCCGCGGCGATCTCGGCCTGCAGGTGACGGGCCACTATTACGCCGGCGGCTGCCATCATGCCCGCGGCGAGCTCCGGACCGCGCTCCAGCATTACCGCTGGATCATCACCGCGTTGGACGGTGGTCGCGAGACGGAGCAGTTCGGGCTGTCAGGACTCCCCTTTTCCGGAGCGTGCGCGCTCGCTGCCGAGTGCCTTTCGGATCTGGGGGACGTTGTCGCCGCCGAGGACCTCTTACGACGCGGCGAGGCGGTGGCGAGCGCCGCGAATCACCTCTACAGCAAGGTCCCGCTCGCGATCATGCGCGGCCGCCTGCTCCTGGAGGCTGGCGACACGGCCGGCGCGATCAGGGTGCTGGAGCCCGCCGTGGCGATCTGCCGTGAGCACAAGTTCGTCGGGCAGACGATGCGCGCCCTGACCCCGCTCGGGGAGGCGTACACGGCGGCCGGCCGTGCGGCGGAAGCCGTGCCTCTCCTCCACGAGGCGATCGCTCTTCAGGAAGCGGCCGGCGCCTTCGTCAACCGCGCGCTCTGGGTGCGAACGCTCGCCGAGGCCCTGCGCTGCGTGGGCCACCTCGACGATGCCGCGGCCACAGCGCAGAGCGCCCTCGATTTCGCCGTGCGCCAGGGCGAGCGAGGCAACGAAGCGTGGACGCACTTCGTGATCGCCGGGATCGCTGCGGACCGCGGCAAAGCCGCGGAGGCGCGTGACCATCTCCTCTTCGCCCGCGAGGCGTCCGGACGCCTCGAGATGAGCCGGCTCGCCAAGCGCTGCGACCGCGCACTCGCCGCGCTGGCGACCCCTAAGGCGTCCGAGAGCAACCGGCCCTAGCCGGAGACACGCGCGTCCACGCCGGCGGTGATGATGCCCGCTAAATCAGGTTAAAAGCGTTACCCGCTTGTCGCAGCCCTATGCCGGCATGTTGCAGGAATGCGAAGGCGAGCGCGGGTTGGCGCCGGATGCGCCGGGCAAGGATCTGGCCGACCACTTCCGGCAGAGCTACAGGCTGAACACCACCGTGCTGCCGAAGCTCTCGTGGGAGCCCGGCGCCGTCGTGATCGGCGTCACGGCGCAGGACATGTACATCAGCGCCTTCACCTGGAACTTCGCGTTCGGGTACCGCGAGGGCGATCGCTTCGCGCTCCTCTCGACGGCCCGCGTGGACCCAGCCTGGTCCGCCGAGCCCGCGAATCCGGACCTGCTCCGGAAGCGCCTGCGCAAGGCGGCGGCGCAGATGGTCGGCTTCCTCTACGACGACTACCGCGAGACTGCGGAGAGGCGGAGCGTGATGTTCGGCCCTGTCCTCGGCATCGACGACCTGGACCGTCTCCGCGAGGACTACTGAGCCCGCGCCGCGCCCTGACCCGGCGCGTCACGACACCGCCTACGCGGCTCAACGCGGTGGGATGATAGGCGCCCCAGGATCCCAGCTGGGTCCCGTCGAGTGCAGCGGAACAACCCAAAGGAGGTCTGCGATGGCCAAGATCCTGAAGTGCGGTGACCTGATGCCCGGCTGCAGCTTCGTCGCGGAAGGCCAGGACATGGCGGAGGTGATGGCGAAGGGCGCCGAGCATGCAAAGACGGCGCACGGGATGACGTCGATCCCGCCGGACCTCGCGGCCAAAGTCCAAGCCGCCATCAAAGACAAGTAGAGCGCCACCCCTCACCCTACCCTCTCCCCTCCAAGGAGGGGAGAGGGATCCGGAAGCTGCTAGCCCGGATTATGCGTGAACACATGCGCCACCCTCACCCCGACCCTCTCCCTCGCCGAGGGAGAGGGAGCCGTTTCGATCCCCTCGCCCCCGGTGTCTGCATGATACAAGGGGGAGAGGGACGCAGTTCGAGCTGAGCCGCTCGGCGGCGAGGCGAGGGCTGAGTAAATGAGGGGCGCATAGGACGCGGAACGCGCGTTCGTGAATAGAGCAGGCTAGGTGGGCGCCCTTCGCGGGGACGCGATCTCCGCGTCGGCCCCGACGACTCCGGTCGCGCTGGACGGGAAGGAGAGCCCCCATGACCACCGCGAAGACCGTTGAACCGCCGAGCCTCTTCTTCGAGGACTTTGCCGAGGGGCAGGAGTTCTCGACGGTCACGAAGGGGCCGATGATGGTGGGCCACCAGGTGCGCTGGGCGGGCGCCTGCGACAACTACGACTCCGAATTCCATCACGACGAGCACGTGGCGAAGGCCCAGGGTCTGCCCGGCATCATCCTGTCCGGGCCGCTGATGGCGTCGTACCTCCTGACCGAGGTCGCGCACTGGGTCGGGCGAAACGCGCGGCTGCTCCGGTTCGCCGAC
>JAUSJX010000099.1 GCA_030647435.1 Candidatus Rokuibacteriota bacterium | reverse complement strand
TGCTCGGGCGGGCGAAGGCCGTCCCGTCCTTCCGAACGGAGGAGACCGTGCCGGAGATCACCGAAGGGGCCGCGCTCTGGGAGCCGTCGCCGGAGCGGCGGGAGCAGAGTCAGATGGCGGGCTACATGCGGTGGCTCGCCGAGAAGCCAGGGCTGCGCTTCGACTCCTACGAGGCGCTCTGGCAGTGGTCGGTCACCGAGCTCGAGTCGTTCTGGGCCTCGCTCTGGGCGTACTTCGCGATCCGCGCGTCCACGCCGTACACACGGGTGCTGGACGAGCGCAAGATGCCGGGCGCCAGGTGGTTCGAGGGCGCCAAGCTGAACTACGCCGAGCACGCCTTCCGCCACGCATCGTCCGCCCACCCCGCGATCATCGCGCTTTCGGAGATCTGCCCGCGCCAGGAGATATCCTGGGCGGCCTTGCGGGCGGACGTCGCGTCGGTCGCTGCGGCGCTGCGGGATATGGGCGTCAAGCCCGGCGACCGGGTCGTGTCGTGCATGCCGAACATTCCAGAGACGATGGTTGCGTTTCTCGCGTGTGCGAGCCTCGGCGCCGTGTGGTCGAGCTGCTCGCCCGACATGGGCCTCGGCGCTGTGATCGATCGTTTCAAGCAGATCGGCGCGAAGGTGCTGTTCGCGGTCGACGGCTACCGGTACGGGGGCAAAGCGTTCGATCGGCGGCCGATGATCGAGGATCTCGAGCGGGCGCTGCCGACGCTCGAGCGCGTTGTGCTGCTGCCGTACCTCGACTCCGGCGCAGGCATCGGCTCGCTGCAGAACGGATGCCTCTGGCCGAGCCTGCTCGGCCGCGCCGCGCCGCTCTCCTTCGAGCAGGTCGACTTCCAGCATCCGCTGTGGATCGTCTACTCCTCCGGGACGAGCGGCTTGCCGAAGGCGATGGTTCACGGCCACGGGGGGATCGTCCTCGAGCACCTCAAGCTGATGACGTTGCACATGGACCTGCGACCCGGCGACCGGCTCTGCTGGATGACGACGACGGGCTGGATCATGTGGAACCTGCTGGCCGCCGCCCTGCTCGGAGGAGCGACGGCCGTGCTGTTCGACGGCAACCCGCTCCATCCAGACCCCGGCACCCTGTGGCGCGCCGTGGCCGAGACGCGCGCGACCTGCTTTGGCGCCGGCGCCGCGTTCTTCAACTCATGCATGAAAGCGGACCTCGAACCGGGCAAGGCGGTCGATCTGTCCGCGCTCGAGCAGATCGGCTCGACCGGCTCGCCGCTCTCCGTCGAGAACTTCGCGTGGATCTACCGCGCGGTGAAGAGGGACGTGTGGGTCGCCGCGATCAGCGGCGGCACCGACCCGGCGACCGGGTTCGTGGGCGGTTGTCCGCTGCTGCCCGTCACGGCCGGGGAGATGCAGTGCCGCCTGCTCGGCATCTCGGTGCACGCGTTCAACGATGCCGGGCAGCCGGTGACCGACGAGGTCGGCGAGCTGGTCGTCACCGAGCCGTTCCCGACGATGCCGCTCTACTTCTGGAACGATCCAGGAGACACGCGCTACCAGGAGAGCTACTTCGAGATGTTCCCCGGCAAGTGGCGGCACGGCGACTGGATCCGGTTTACGCCCGTCGGCCGCTCGGTGATCTTCGGCCGCTCGGACACGACGATCAACCGCTTCGGCATCCGCATGGGCACGAGCGAGATCTACCGTGCCGTCGAGGATGTCCCCGAGGTGCTCGATAGCCTCGTCGTCGACCTCGAGTACCTCGGCCGCACGTCCTACATGCCGCTGTTCGTCGTGCTGAGACCGGGGGTGATGCTCGACGACGCGCTCGCCGCACGGATCAAGGAGAGTATCAGGCGGCGCACCTCGGCGCGCTACGTGCCGGACGCCGTCTTCTCGATCGACGACATCCCACGCACGTTGACCGGCAAGAAGATGGAACTGCCGGTCCGCAAGCTACTGCTCGGTTACCCGCTCGAGAAGATCGCGAGCCAGGATGCGATGGCGAACCCGGATTCGCTTTCGTTCTTCGTCCAGCTGGCCCAGAAGCTCAATGGCTAAGGGCGTTCAATACCTCAGTGGCCATCTCGACGATGTCATCGAGGACAATCCGCCGTCCGCCCTTCGCGCAAGGGAGCCTGCGGCTGCTGGGTGACGGCCGCGTCGCGCTCGAGCTGAAGACGGCGTGCCACGACGGCACGCGGAAGCTGGTCTGAGCGTAGATGACATAAAGCGTATTGTCAGTCCTGGCCCGCCTCGCCCGAGGGCCTTCCCTCGGGACCTGCCTTGTCTCAGCGCTGCACCAGCTCCACCATCACCCCCTCCGGCCCGCGCACGAACGCGAGATAGAGGCCCGGGTTGCGCATCACCGGCCCGACGGCGATCTCCGCTCCCTTGGCGCGCAGCTCCGTCACCGCCGCGTCCAGATTGTCCACGGTCAGTCCAAAGTGCTCCAGCCCGTAGTGCGGAAACCCCGGGGCCGGACCGGTCTGCTCATGCGGATGCGGTGGCGCGATCAGCACGGTCTGTCCCCCCACCTTCATGCGCACCCGCATTTGCCCAGGATAGAGCGTACCCGGCGGATAGATATCCCGCGTCACTTCGGCCCCGAACATCGTCTCAAAGAAACGCGCCGTCGCATTCGGGTCCGGGCTGCGTAGATGGATATGGTCGTAACGGTACTCGGGCATCGGACGATCTCCTCTCGGGTCAAACCCGCCATATATCATCCGTCCGAGCGTAGATAACACAAAACCTGGACTCAGACGCCGGCCGCCCCAGGAGCCCGATGGCACAGCGGTCGCCCCGGCCATGGCTCCCTCGACGTGGACGATGGCCAGCGCGCAGGCATCGGCGCCGCCCCCGAGGGATCCACGGCGGCCACGTAGCGGGGGCCGTCCTGGGGCGGGAGCTCGTGGCGCCCCGCCGGGATCGCGGCCTCGACCCAGGCCGCGGGCAGGAAGGGGTCGAGCCGCTCGGCCCGGAGCGTCGGGTTCATGAGCAGGGAGGGGTGCGCCCGAAGGACACCCGGGTCGCCCGGATGTCCTGGGCCACCAAGGGGATCACGCCCCGCTCGCCCCGGGCGAGGTGCGGGTCATGGCCGCCAAAGAGCGCCTCGTAGCAGACGATGGGGGCGGCGATGCGGCTATCCTTGCCGGCGCGCGCCCCGGCGATCACCGTGACCTCGCCGAAGGGATGGCCCGGAGCAGGGTGTCCTGGGCGGGGGGGAGGGACGGGCCGAGCAGCTGGGGTCGGTGACGAAGCCGATGATGCTCGGCGGCGTCATGGTCCCTACCAGACCTCGAAGCGGCCCCGCCGGCAGAATCCGGCCAGGGCCCCGGGCCGAGGAGGCCCGCGGGACCGCGCGGCGGCGATGCTTGTCTTGGACGTCTGGGCTTCCCTTTGCTACCCTCCGCATGCAGACGCCGGAGACCGGGGTGGCAGGACCCACCAACACCCGTCAGAGCGCCCTTACCGGAGGAGACGGTCATGGCAAGCGACCCCTTCGCTGTTTACGCGCGCCGGGATTTTATGCGCATTGCAGGGAGCGGCCTGGCAGTGCTCGCGGTCGCGGCTCGGCCGCACGTCGCCGTGGCGCAGACGGCTGGCTCGCCGTTGAAGATCGGCATGGTCGGTGCCGGACGTGAGGGCGGCGCGCTCGGCACGCTGTTCGTCAAGGCCGGCCACCCGGTGATGTTCTCGTCGCGCCATCCCGAGGAGCTGAAGGGCCTCGTCGCCGGCCTCGGGCCGCTCGCGCAGGCCGGCACGGTCGAGCAAGCGATTGCCTTCGGCGATGTCGTGGCGATCGCCATCCCCTACACCGCGATGGAGCAGATCGGCAAAGCTCATGCAGGCGCCCTCGCCAAGAAGGTGCTGGTGATCGATGTGAGCAATCCGATCGCGCGGCGCGACGGCGAGGACCTCGTCAAATGGGTCGGCGAGCAGGGGGGAGCCGGGCTGGTGACCGCCAAATTGCTGCCGGGCGCGCACATCGTCCGCGCGTTCAATGCGATCGGCTCTCGAAGGCTGGTCGAGCTCGCACATCGCCCGGGCGAGCCGGTCGGGGTGCCGATCGCGGGCGACGATCCGAAGGCGATCTCGGTCGCCCAGAGCCTCATTCGTGAGATCGGGTTCGAGCCCGTTCTCGTCGGCGGGCTGGCCATGGGCAGGCATCTGGTGCCGGGAACACCGCTCGGAGGCGAGCACACGCCGGCAGAGATTCGACAGATCGCCGGCAGCCTGCACTGAGGCGAGCTTGACCAATTGAGCGTAGATAACATAAAACCCGTTCTCACCCATGGCCCGCTTCGCCTGAGGGTCCTCCCTCGGAACCTGCCGTGTCACAGCAGCATCATCCCGGGGCTCTATTGCGCCGGCAACGCCATGGCGAACCCCATCGGTACCCGCGCGATCGGCGCCGGCACCTCGATCGGACCCTGCCTCACCTGGGGCTATATCTGCGGCGCCAATATGCCGCGCGAAAACCGGTAAGCGATCCGTCCACGCCGAAGTCGCCGCTCGTAGGAACCGCCGGTATTGTGTCAAGCTGCTGGACCAGAATCGAAACCTAACAGGAGGAGC
>JAUSJX010000098.1 GCA_030647435.1 Candidatus Rokuibacteriota bacterium | reverse complement strand
GGCAATGTCTGTCGTGTCCCCGACATATGAGACCGGCGGCAGGGGGGCGTGACGATGGCTGCGGGGCAGGGGCGGGTGACAGAGGCCCGGGTCAGTGGGTGACGCGGCGAGCGGGGCGCCCCCTCACCCTGACCCTCTCCCCCTCCGCGGGTGAGGGGATCGAAACGGCTCCCGCTCCCTCGGAGAGAGAGAGAGAGAGAGAGAGAGGGTCTTCAGGGCGGAGGCAGCGCATCGCCACGATTGAGGACGCGGCCGTCATTCAAGGGATCCTCGCCCATCTCGGGTTCCCAGGCACGCGGGACGGCCCGCCGCCTCCGTTTTCCATGACTGAGGCAGGAGGCGAGCAGCAGGCACTCCCCGGCGCAACCTTCTAGGCGGTGCCGTGGGCCCCGGCAGCCGCGGAGTTCTGCCCCGCCGCTGCCCGGCGCCCCGGTTGACAGCTCTCGCTCCCTGCGTCGAGGCGCCGATTTGACTGCTCCGACCCGCTCTGGCAGGACCGGCCCGAGATGGAGGGGGTGTTATCCGCGCTGTGACAAGGCGAAGAGTTGTGACAGGGAGGGAAGAGCCTGGCCGCGGGGCGCCATGACTGAGAACGGACTTTATGTTATCTACGCTCCCACTTGAGCGGCGTAAAGTACGCTCCTTCAAACGCCTTGATTACGAACCAGGGCGCGCCCGAAATCGCTGTCGGCGAGGGCCGGACGGTCCACCGTCACACGAGCAGCGCCAGGGGCTCCTCGAGCAGGTCGGCGAGGGCGCCGAGGAACTGGGCGCCGCGGGCGCCGTCGAGGGCGCGGTGGTCGCAGGACAGGGTCAAGATCATGGTGGGCTGGACGGCCGGCTGGCCGTTGACCGCGATGACGCGGTCGGCGATGCGGCCGACGGCGAGGATGGCGACCTGCGGCGGATTGACGATCGCGTTGAAGGCGTCGACGCCGTACATCCCGAGGTTGCTGATCGTGAACCCGCCCCCCTGGATGTCGGCCGGCCGCAGCTTGCCGGCCTGGCCACGGCTCACCACGTCCTCGCGGCGGGCCGCGATCTCCGCGAGGCTCAGCGTGTCGGCGCGGTGGATGACGGGGACGACGAGGCCGTCGTCGATGGCGACGGCCAGACCGATGTTGATGTGGGCGTTCCGCACGATCGCGCCGTCCTTCCACGAGGCGTTCACGCCCGGATGCCGCGACAGGGCCGCCGCGACGAGCTTCACCAGAAGGTCGGTGTAGGTGATCCGGGCGCCGGTCTGCTTGCTCGCCCGCTCGCGCCAGGAGATCAGGCGGCTTACGTTGACCTCGCGGAAGAGATAGAAGTGGGGGGCGGAGGTCCAGCTCGCCGTCATGCGCTCGGCCATGATTCGCCAGACGGTGCCGGCGCCAGGCGCCTCCGGCCGAGGCGTGCTCGGCGTCTCGCGGAGCTCCGCTGCGGCGATATCGGCCGCGAGGACGGCGCCGCCCGGGCCCGAGCCGCGGAGCGGGCTGATGTCGAGACCACGCTCGGCCGCCAGTCTCCGCGCCTTCGGCGACGCGGCGGTGAGGCGCGCCGCTGTCACGTCGACGGGGGCCGACTCCTTCTGGCTCGCGATGTGGGCGAGCACGTCGGCCTTCTCGATCTTGCCACCGGCCGCCGTGACCTGCGCGAGGTCGACGCCGTGCTCCCGGGCGATCTCGCGGGCGAGGGGCGATGCCTTGACCGTCGCAGCCGGCGCCGGGACAGCAGCGGCTCCGCCGGCCCGCGGGGGCGGCGCGACTGCGGGCGCCCGTCCGACCGAACGTGCTTCGTCGGGGGCAAAGATGAGCGCGATCGTCTGTCCGACCGGGACCACCTCGCCATCTCGCGCGGTCACGTCGCCAAGCACTCCGGAGGCGGGCGCCTCGATCTCGGTGGTGACCTTGTCGGTCTCGATCTCCACGAGCGGCTCACCCTTCGTCACCGTGTCGCCGGGGGACTTGAGCCAGTGCAGGACCTTGCCGCTCTCCTGCGCCAGCTCCAGCGCCGGCATGATGACGTTCGTGGGCATCAGGCCTTCCGGCAGAGCGCCTTCGCCGCCTCGAAGACCATCTTCTCCGTCGGCACGGTGAGGTCCTCGAGCACCGGCGAGAACGGCACCGGCACGTCCATGGCCCCGATGCGCTTGACCGGCGCGTCGAGGTGGTAGAAGGCGCCCTCCGCGATCACCGACGCGATCTCGGCGGTGACGCCGTAGCGCTCGTAGCCCTCGTCCACCACGATCGCGCGCGAGGTCTTCTTGGCCGAATCGATCAGCGCCTGCTTGTCCAGCGGCCACGTCGTGCGCGGGTCGATCACCTCGGCGCTGATGCCGATCGCCTCGAGCAGCTTCGCGGCGTCGAGGGCGACCTGCACCATGCTGCTGGTGGCGACGATGGTGACGTCCGTGCCGGCGCGCTTGATGTCCGCCACGCCGAAGGGGATGGTGTAGTCCTCGGCCGGCACCGGCCCCTTGACCCGGTACATCATCTTGTCCTCGAAGATGACCACCGGACTGTCGTCGCGGATGGCTGTCTTCATCAGCCCCTTGGCCTCGTAGGGCCCCGAGGGCAGCGCGACCTTGAGGCCCGGGATGTGGCTCACCCAGGCGTGGAGCGACTGCGAGTGCTGGGCGGCCGATCGGCGCGTCGCCCCCAGCGTGGTGCGGAAGACGATGGGCACCTTGATCTTGCCGCCCGACATGTAGTGGACCTTGGCGGCCTGGTTCACCATCTGATCCATGGTCAGCGTGATGAAGTCGCCGAACATCACGTCGACGATCGGCCGCATGCCCGTCATCGCCGCTCCGACCCCGATGCCGGCGTAGCCGGGCTCGGAGATGGGCGTGTCGATGATCCGGTCCGTCCCGAACTCCTGCACGAGCCCGACCAGCGTCTTGAAGGGGTGGCCGGCCTCCGCCACGTCTTCCCCGATCAGGAAGACGTGCGGGTCGCGCCGCATCTCCTCGGCGATCGCTTCCTTGACCGCCTCGCCGTACGTCAGCTCGCGCACCGTCGCGTCAGGCATAGACATCCTCGTCCACCTCGCTCGGATCGGGGTACGGCGCGGCCAGCGCGTACTGCACGCCGCTGTCGATTTCCGTCTTCACGTCGGTTTGGATCCGCTCGAAGACGCTCGCATCGGCGAGCCCCTGCTCCGTGAGCCGTGAGGCCAAGGTCTGGAGCGGATCGCGCCCGGTCATCCACTCCCGCTCTTCCTCGCGCGTGCGGTACTCGCGGTTGACGTCGCCGACGTGGTGGCCGTAGTAGCGGTAGGTCTTGCACTCGAGGAAGGCCGGCCCCTCGCCACGGCGCGCGCGGTCGACGAGCCGGCGCATCGTCGCGTGGACGAGCTGCACGTCCTGGCCGTCGACGCTCTCGGCGTGGATCCCGAAGGCCCGGGCGCGCGCCAGAATCTCGCCGGCGACGGTGTCGCCGCAGGGCGTGTACTCGCCGTACAGGTTGTTCTCGCAGACGTAGATGACGGGCAGCTTCCAGAGCGCCGCCATGTTCATCACCTCGTAGAGCAGGCCCTGGCCCAGCGCGCCGTCGCCGAAGAAGCACACCGCAACCTGGCCGCTGCCCCGCATCTTGGCCGAGAGCGCGGCGCCGGTGGCGATGCCGGCGGAGCCGCCCACGATGGCGTTGGCGCCGAGGTTGCCCGTCTCGGGATCGGCGATGTGCATCGACCCGCCCTTGCCGCGGCAGTAGCCCGGCTCCTTGCCGAGCAGCTCCGCGAACATCCGGTTGACCGACGCCCCCTTGGCCAGGCAGTGGCCGTGCCCGCGATGGGTGCTCGTGATGAAGTCGTCGCGATGGAGGGCCTCGCAGACGCCGACGGCCACGGCCTCCTCCCCGACGTAGAGGTGGGCCAGGCCCGGCATCTTCGCGCTCTTGTACAGCTCGTTCACCTGCTCCTCGAAGGCGCGGATCTTCGCCATCTGGCGGTACATGTGGAGGTGCTGCTCCAGCTCCATCCGCGGCTCGCGCGCCTGGGTCGTCATTGACTTGTTCCTTTATGTCATCGGGTTTTCAGCCGTCACCGCTCTCCCTTGGCGGCAGCGAGCGTAGCACAAGCAGGGACCGCACCGCAGGGCAGGTGTATCCGTTCCGGCACATTGACGGGCCGGGGTCAGGTCTTGCAATCATACATTGCCGATCAGAGCCAGCTGGGATGAACAATCATCTACCGGGCCCTCATGTCGGATTGCAAGACCTGACCACCATTCCGTGCGCTACTGTGAAGACGTGGAGAAGACGTGCCAGCAGCTTGAGGCCGCTGGGGTCAGCATCACAATGCCTCTGACTCCCATGGCATGGGGCACGTTCGACGAAATTCGCCGATCTGGACGGTCATGAGTTTGGAATGACTACACAGAGAATCACTTAAGTGAGTAGTAGAGTCCCTCTCGACTCGATGTCGCTGCCCTCAGGGGATGACTGCTGTGTTTCCGCATTTCCACACGTTGACCGGCTGGGGCTTTGTGCGTAAGATGCCCCGAGAAGCTGACCACGGAGGTCAATCATGTCGAGCGATCAGGAAGAAGAGTATTTTGCCCGCCAGGAGTTCGAGCGGAAGAAACGGCTTGCTGAAGAGCGAGAGCGGACGCTCAAAACGGAAGAGCGCACCCGTCTCAAGGAGCGTCACTGGATGCGCTGCCCCAAGTGCGGGATGGAGCTGCTGGAGATTGCGCATCGGGGGATCAAGATGGACAAGTGCACGAGTTGCGCCGGAGTCTGGCTGGACGCCGGAGAGCTGGAGCAGGTGGCTGGGGCCGAGGCGGGCTTTCTTGGTGGCTTCCTCAAAGTGTTCAAAGGGTGATGGCTGAGTGTCAGCGGGTCTCGTCCGGTCTTCCGAAGCTTGACGAAATGCTCGGAGGGGGATTACTGCCCGGCACCCTGACTGTGGTGTACAGCGCAACGGGAATCGGGAAGACTCACCTTGGTCTCACCATTGCGCATCACGGCCGTGTCGCTGACGGTACCCCAGGTCTTTTGCTCGACATGAACGGGCGAGGCGACTCTCAGCAGCATGCTGTGACAAGGCAGGTCCGGGAGGAAGACCCTCGGGCGAGGCGGGCCATGACTGAGAACGGCTTTTATGTTGGCTAGGCCCACGCTCCTTGTTCAGCCGCCTGTCACGACGGGCGGGATCTTGTCCGCCCAGGGCGCCGCGGCTTCGAAGGCCGCCGCCGCGCGCAGCACCATCGCCTCCTGCCGCCGCCGTCCCACGATCTGAAGCCCGACCGGCAGGCCGCTCTTGGTGAAGCCGCAGGGCACCGAAATGACGGGCAGGCCGGTGACGGTGATGCCGTAGGTCAGGAAGAACCACTGCGTGTAGTTGTCGAGCGGCTTGCCGTTGATCTGCGTCGGGTAGGGCTGCTCGACGGGGAAGGGCGGCACGGCGACCGTCGGCAGGATCAGCAGCTCGCGCGTCTCCATGAAGGCGCGCACGCGGTGCCATAGGGTGGTGCGCAGGGCCTCGGCCCGGCCGATCTCCTCGGGGGAGAGCTTGAGGCCCTGCTCGATGTTCCAGACGAGCCCCTTCTGCATCTGCTCCTTCCACTTGGGCAGCTTGTCGGCGTGGTTGGCGACCATGGCGAGCCCGCGCGTGCCGAGCACGATGTCGTTGACCTCGCTGAAGTCGCAGCAGGCCGACTCAACTTTCGCGCCGAGGGAGCGGAAGACGCGGGTCGCCGCCTCGGCCACCTGCGCGACCTCTCCGTCCACCGGGATGAGACCGTTGAGGTCGGGCGTCCACGCGACCCGCCAGCCCCTGACCGAGGGCGACCTGACGGCGCGCGTGAAGGCGGCCGTGTCCACGTCATACGAGATGGGCGAGCGGTCGTCAGGCCCCGCCACCACGGAGAGCATCAGGGCGGTATCGGCCACGGTGCGCGCCATGGGTCCGGTGACGCCAATCGAGTCCCAGCCGAGGAGCTTCGGGTAGTACGGAACGAGCCCGGGGCTGGTCCGGAAGCCGACCACGCCGCAGAAGGCCGCCGGCGTGCGCAGCGAGCCGCCCGTGTCCGAGCCCTGGGCGATGGGGCCCATGCCCGTCGCCAGCGCCACGCCGGCGCCGCCGCTCGAGCCGCCGCAGGTCAGCGCCGTGTTCCACGGGTTGCGCGTGGCGCCGAAGACGGCGTTGAAGGTGTTGCCGCCCGCCCCGAACTCGGGGGTATTCGTTTTGCCGAGGATGATGGCGCCCGCGGACTTGAGCCGCTCCACGATGAGCGAGTCCTCCGTGGGCACGTTGTGCTCGAAGACCTTGGAGCCCCAGGTCGTCCGGATGCCCTTCGTGTGCGTCAGGTCCTTGATGGTCACCGGCACGCCGTGGAGCGGCCCGAGCTTCCTGCCCTTCCTCTTGAGCGCCGTCGTCGCCGCCTTCGCCTCCCTGAGCGCGGATTCCCGCGCGAGCGTCACGATGGCGTTGAGCTTTGGATTGACGGCGTCCACGCGCGCGAGCACCGCCTGCATCACCTCGAGCGGCGAGGCCTTGCGGGCGCGGTAGAGGCGCTGGAGCTCGGTGGCGGGAGTGAAGCAGAGATCGCGGTCGGGCACGGGGAGCCTCCTGAGCGGGGCGAGGTCTAGAGAACCTTCCGGGGATCGAGGGCGTCGCGCAGGCCGTCGCCCAGGTAATTGATGCTGAGCACGGTGAGGAAGATCGCGGTGCCGGGGAACATCGCCCAGTGCGGGGCGAAGTCGAGGTTGTCCTTGGCGTCGAAGAGGATGCGTCCCCAGGTCGGGATGTCGGGCGGGAAGCCCAGGCCCAGGAAGGACAGCGTGGACTCGGCCAGGATGGCCGCCGCCACGTCGAGCGAGCCCGCGACGATCACGGGGCCGAGCGCGTTGGGCAGGATGTGGCGGACCATCTGGCGGAGCGGCCGGGCGCCCAGGCTGCGCGCGGCCTCGACGAACTCCTTCTCGCGCAGCGACAGGAACTGGGCCCGGACGAGCCGCGCCACGGGCATCCAGCGGAGCCCCCCGATGACGGCAACGATCAGGATGAACACCCCTGCCTCGGGCCCGAGCGCCTTTTTTAGCACATCGCGGAAGAGGTAGACGATCAGCAGCAGGAGGGGCAGCTGAGGAAGCGCCAGGAAGAGATCCGTAACACGCATGAGTGCGTTGTCCACGGTGCCGCCCGACTGGCCCGAGACGGCGCCGACGGCCGTGCCGACTGTCACCGCGATGAGCATCGCCGCTATCCCCACGGCGAGCGAGATCCTCCCGCCGTAGAGCATGCGCGCCAGCACGTCCTGCCCCAGGTCGTCCGTGCCCATCGGGTGCGCCCACGAGGGCGTCTTGAGCTTGGCCTTGAAGTCGATCTCGTTGATGGGCGCGCGGTAGATGAGGGGCCCCACGAGCACCGCCAGGACCATGATGCCGAGCATGACCGCGCCGAACATCGCGAGCCGGTGACGCCGGAAGCGCCGCCAAGCGTCGGCGGCGAGGGTTTCCGGGGGCCGGTTAGAGGCGACGGCCGCGCCGCCGAGCACCGCCTGGGACGCCGTCCCGTCGGCCACCGCGCTTACCTGTACGAGATCCGCGGATCGAGCCAGCCGTAGACCAGGTCCGCGATCAGGTTGAAGAGCACGACAAGCACCGAGAAGACGAACGTGATCGACATGATCACCGGCGTGTCGTTGGAGCGGATGGCGCTGATCAGGAGCGAGCCGATGCCGGGCACGCGAAAGATCTCCTCGGTAATGACCGCGCCGGTAAAGACGCCGGGGATTTGGAGCGCCACCAGGGTCACGACCGGGATGAGCGCGTTCCGGACCACGTGCTTGAGGATGGTGACCTTCTCCGACAGCCCCTTCGAGCGGGCGGTGTTGACGTAGTCGAGCCGGACGACCTCGAGGACGGCCGAGCGCACGAAGCGCGTCATCGCTGCCCCCTGGAAGAGCCCCAGCACCGCGATCGGCATGATGGCCTGCCGCGCCATCTCCCATACCCAGCGCCACCCCGTGGCCGCGAGGTCGGCCCGGTAGATGAAGGGCAGCCAGTCGAGGTAGATGCTGAAGAGGAGGATGAACAGGAGCCCCGTGAAGAACGTCGGGAGCGAGAAGCCGATGAAGGCAAAGGTGGTCGCGATCTGGTCGAAGATGGAGTACGGGCGCACCGCCGAGTAGATGCCGATCGGCAGCGCCACCAGGAGCCCGAGGAGCTGCGCCGTCCCCAACACGAAGAGCGTCGTCGGCAGGCGCTGCATGATGAGGGTGGACACGTCGACGCGGCTCGTGAAGGAGAAGCCCCAGTCGCCCTTGATCATGGCCGTGACCCAGCGGACGTAGCGCACGGGGATCGGGTCGTCGAGGCCGAACTGGGTACGGAGGTTCGCGCGCACCTCGGCGGGGACGTTGGGGTTGGTGGCGAGCTCCTCGAAGGGATCGCCCGGCGCCAGTGCCAGCACGGTGAAGAGGACGAGGCTGATGCCGAGCAGCGCGGGGATCGAGATCAGGAGACGTCGGACGAAGTACTTGGACATCGCTCAGCGCGGCCGAGGTCGGGGACCGGGCCCGCGGGCCCGGTCCCCCGATGCCTTCCTAAGCCTCGCGGTACCAGTGGGAGAGATTCCAGAAGTCCGAGTCCCAGGGGCTCGGGGGGGGCATGCAGCTTGTTGAACACAGCAGAGACCCTGGGTCGGGCTACCACCGGGATCACGACCACGTGCTGGATGACAAGGTCGTTCATCTTGATGAAGAGCGCGGCCCGTTTGACCGGGTCCATCTCGCTCTCGGCCGCTCGGAAGAGCTTGTCATACTCCTCGTTCTTCCAGCGCGTGATGTTGCGCCCCTGCCACTTGTTGTCCTTGGAAGCGACCTCCCAGGAGGTGAACTGGTTCATGAACAGCTCGGGGTCGGGCTGGGTCATGGTGGTCGTGTACATCTGGATGTCGGTGTAGAACTTGGTGTAGGTGTCGGGGTTGGCCACGTCCGAGGAGAAGTACACCGATGCCGTCACAGACTTGAGCTCCATGTCGATGCCGGCCTTGGCCGCCGCCTGCTTCACGATGGCCTGGTTCTTCTGCCGCGGGGAATTGATCGAGGTCTGGTAGACCAGTTTCAGTTTCTTGCCGTCCTTGGCCCGGATGCCGTCCGCACCCTTCTTCCAGCCGGCCGCCTCCAGGATCTGGTTGGCCTTGTCGATGTTCAGCTCCCACTTGGTGTTTTTCGAGACGAAGCGGGGCGGGGCATTGAGGAAGTTGGCGGTGGCGATGCCGGTGCGGCCGTAGATATTCTCCTGCACGGAGGCGCGATCCACGAGGAGGTTCAGCGCTTGGCGCACCGCCGGGTCGGTCAGGAACGGGTGCTTGGTCTTGATGCTCGAGCGCTCGCCGTCGACCTCGGTCCACGGATCGGTGTTGTTGAGCTGGATGTGCTCGATGTTGCCACCCAGCAGGATGTCGGCCCGGCCCTTTCCGCCCTGCTCCAGGCGCTTGAGGATCTCGTCCTCGACCTGCATGTTCCAGGCGTAGTCGAACTCGCCCGTCTGGATGACGGCCCGTGCCGCCGAAATCGCGTCGCCGCCGCCCTTCATCTCGATGGTGTCGAAGAAGGGGCGATTGGAGACGTGGTAGTTCGGGTTGATTTCGGCCTTGACCATGTCCCCCGGCTTGAAGTCCACGAACTTGTAGGGGCCGGTGCCCACAGGCTTGAGGTTAGCGGGCGCCTCGCGGGACTTGGCTCCCTTGTAAGCCTCGAACAGATGCTTGGGGATGATCATGCCTCGGACGCCGACGAAGGCGTCGGCCCAGAAGGGCGTGGGCTTCGCGAAGGTGACCTTGACCGCGTGGCTGTCGATCTTCTGGGCCGTGACGTCCTTGTAGGTGCCGCTGGTCACGGACGCGGTGGCGGGATCCGCCGCGTACTCCCAGTTGAAGACCACGTCGTCGGCGGTGAAGGGCTTGCCGTCGTGCCACTGCACGCCCTTCTTGAGCTTCCAGGTCACCGACTTGCCGTCCTTGGCGAGGCCGCCGTTCTGGACGCTCGGGATCTCGGCGGCGAGGACCGGCACGAGGTTGCCGTCTGGATCCCAGGAGGCCAGCGGCTCGTAGAAGATCCGTGAGCCGTCCTGGTCCTTGGTGCCCACCGCGAAGTGCGGGTTCAGCAGGGTGGAGCCCTGCCACCACAGCACCTTGAGCGCGCCCCCGCCGCCCCGCTTGGTGGGGCTGAAGGTGGGCTTGCTCTGAGCCTGGGCCACGCCGGCCGAGGCGAGCATCTGGGCGGCCAGGGGTGCCGTGAGCCCGAGCCCCACCATCATCTGGACGAAACCGCGCCGGCTCAAGTGCCCGGCCTTCACCTCGGCGATCAGATCTCTCAGTCTATGCTCGTCCATCAGAGCGTCCTCCTGGCTATGGTCAGGCTTAGGTTCGGGGCGAGGGCGATTGGCTCCTTATACTGACGCGGTCCCTTGAAGTCAAGCACGTGCGGCCCGGTTCAGGTCTCCTTGTACCAATACGGCAGCCGCCACATGGTCGTGTCCCAGCCGCTCAGATCCATGCCGCGCAGCTTGTTGGTGGACGCCGAAACCCCGTTGCGCCAGAGCACGGGGATGACAACGACGTTCTGGATGACGAGGTCATTCATCTTGATGAAAAGTGCCGCCCGCTTGACGGGGTCGAGCTCGACGTCGGCGGCCTTGTAGGTGCGGTCGTACTCCTCGTTGCGCCAGCGCGTGACGTTTCGCCCCTGCCACTTGTTCGCTTTGGAGGCGACCTCCCAGGAGGTGAACTGGTTCATGAAGTACTGCGGGTCCGGGGCGGTCATGGTGGTGTTGTACATCTGGAGATCGGTGTAGAAGTGCGGGTAGTTGTCCGGGTTCGCCGGATCGGAGCCGAAGAACACCGAGGCCACCACGGACTTGAGGTCGAGGTCGATGCCGGCCTTGGCCGCTGCCTGCTTGACGATCTGCTGGTTCTTCTGGCGCGGGGCGTTGATCGAGGTCTGGTAGACCATCTTGAGCCGCCTGCCGCCCTTCTCCCGGGTGCCGTCGGCGCCGCGCTTCCAGCCCGCCGCGTCGAGGACCTGGTTGGCCTTGTCCACGTTGAACTCCCACCGCGTGTTGCGCGAGAAGAAGCGCGATGGAGCGTTGAGGAAGTTGGCCGAGGTCTGCCCCTGACGCCCGTAGATCTGTCGTGCACCGCCGCGCGGTCGACCAGGAGGTTGAGGGCCTGGCGCACCGCCGGGTCGGAGAGCAGCGGATGGGTCGTCTTGATGCTCGATCGCTCGCCGTCGACCTCGGTCCCTGGGTCGGTGAAGTTGCACTGGATGTGCTCGGGGTTGCCGGTGGGCCAGATGTTCACGCGGCCCTTGCCGCCCTGCTCGAGCCGGCGGAGGATGTCGTCCTCCACCTGCATGTTCCAGGCTTGTGGTGGGGCATCGTGGTCAGCGGCCCTGCGCGGCCAGCATGCGTACGGCCACGTCGATCGCCTCGAGCATGCTCTCTGGGTTGGCGATGCCCTTCCACGCGCGGTCGAAGGCCGTGCCGTGGTCTACCGACACGCGGAGGAACGGCAGCCCGACCGTGACGTTGACCCCCGAGAGCCCCGTCCACTGGCCCCGTGTCTCGTCGTAGGTGAAGCCGAGAGTCTTGACGGGCACGTGCCCCTGGTCGTGGTACATGGCCACGACAATGTCGAACTCGCCGCCGCGCGCCCGCGAGAAGAGCGTGTCGGCCGGCAGCGGGCCGTGGACGTCGAGCCCTTCGCGGCGCGCGGCCTCCGCGGCCGGGATGATCTGGGTCTTCTCCTCGTCGCCGAAGAGGCCGTCCTCGCCGGCGTGCGGATTGAGCCCGCAGACCGCGATGCGGGGGCGCGCCACGCCGAGCCCGTTCATGGCCTGCTGGGCGAGGCGAATGACCCTTAGCACGCGGTCCTGGGTGCAGAGATCCGGGACGCGCCGGAGCGCGACGTGCGTCGTGACGTGGATGACCTTGAGCTCCTTTCCCATGAGCAGCATGGCGAAATCCTTCGTGCCCGCCAGCCTGGCGAGGATCTCGGTGTGCCCCGAGTGCTGGACGCCCGCGGCGGCCAGCGCCTCCTTGTTCACGGGCGCCGTCACCATGCCATCGATCTCTCCAGACTGGCAGAGCCTGACGGCCTTCTCGATATAGGCGTACGCGGCGCGGCCGGCCTCGGCGCTGACCTGCGCCCGCACGAGCGTGGACGCGTCGGCATTGGCGAGGTCGAGGCACTCGATGGTGCCGGGCTCGAAGCGGCACTCGGCGGGCGTCGACACCGGATGGAGCTTTCGATCCGAGCGCAGGAGCGCGAGCGTGGCCTCCATCACCGAGCGGTCGCCGATGACCACGGGGCGGCAGGCCGCCGCGACTCCCGGTGTCGACAGGGTCTTGGCGATGATCTCGGGCCCGACTCCGGCGGGGTCACCCATGGTGATGCCGAGCAGCGGAAGGCGGGAAGCCATCACGCGGGTCCTCTCGCGAGCGCGACGAGCAATTCCGGCGTCCCGAAGCCGCCGGCCTTGGTCAGAATCGGAATCATCGATGTCGAGTCGACAACGAGCCGGCCGAGGGCGAGCCCACTCGCGGGCGCGCCGATCAGCTCGAGGCGGCGCGCGGCGAGCGCCCGCATGACGGCCTGCGCGGTTTCTCCTCCGGTGAGCACGAGCAGGGCAGGCGAGGCCTCCGCGAGCACCCTCTTGACGGCTGAGGCCAGGCGCGCGGCGATGTCCTGCGCCGCGCCTTCGAGGCCGGCGGTGGTGGACAGAAAGGCGGGCTTGCCGGCGCGGAGCGCGGCCACGACCTTGGCCAGGTCCGGCTCGCGCGCGCCGTCGAGCCGGGCGCCCGCCGAGCCTGACGCTTCGAGCGCGTCGACCTGGGCGCGCGTCGCGGGGTGGCGACTGCCCGCGACGACGAGCCAGCTGCCCGGCGCGGGCGTGGGCGGGGCGGGCGCGGCGAAGCCCCACGCGCGAGCGGCGGCGCCGGCGAGGCCGGCCGAGCCGGCGAGCAGAACGCCGGGGAGGTCCATCGCGGCCCGCGCGAGGGCGTCGAGGTCCTGGTCCACCTCCGCATCCGCCACCACGAGGCCGGTCCGCATCACCAGTGCGCGCGCAAGCTCCTCGAGCGGGCCGCGGACCTCTTTGAGCGGGAGGAGCGAGACGGGGAGCGGGAGGAGCGACACGGGTCGGCCCCAAGGGCTCGAGAGGATCTCGACGAGGTCGGAGGTCGGGCCTGGATAGTCGGGATCCCTACCGGCGGGGCCTTCATGGGCCGGTTGGCCGAAGACGGAGAGCACGCCGTCCCGCACCGTGCGCCCCTGGGCCGGGAAGGCGGGGCAGACGAGCGCGGTCCTGGCGCCGGACGCGCCCATGAGGGCGTCGAGCTCGGCTGCCACCGGGCCCCTGACGGTCGAGTCGAGCTTCTTGAAGATGCGACCGCCGCCCAGACGCGCCTCGAGGCCGTCGGCTGCGCGTCGTACCCGCTCTGCGGCGGCGGCAGGCGGGAGCGCGCGGCTCTCGGTGTCCACCGCGGCGGCGGGCCAGCGGGCGTCGGGCAGCTCGGGCGCCACGAAGACCCCGACAGGGCCGCGTCCGGCGAAGAGGGCGCCCGCGTCACAGGCGCCGCTTAGGTCATCGGCGATGATCGTGACAGCCATGGAATCCCTGTAACTTATCACAAAGGGCGGGGCGCATGAGGGACAGGCGGGCGTCCATGTATACTCGAAGGCCATGTGGCGTCTCGCTCCCCGCATCCTGGTGTTTCTCGCCTGCGCTGCGCTTCCCGCGGGTGCCACGCCCGCGGGTGCCACGGAAGACCCCGCGCGCGCCCTCGACCTCATCAAGCCGAATCGCCAGCAGCAGGCCAAGGATTTCAATGTCGCTGCGCTCGAAGGCGGCAAGCTCAGGCTCGCCGACCTCAGGGGCAAGGTGGTCTTCCTCAACCTCTGGGCTACCTGGTGCCCGCCGTGCAAGGAGGAGATGCCCGCCATGGAGCGCCTCTGGCAGCGCTACAAGGGCCAGGGCCTCGTCGTCATCGCGCTCAGCATGGACTCGGCGGGAGCGAAGGTCGTCAAGCCGTTCATCGAGGAGGCGAAGTACACCTACCGGGTGGCGCTCGACCCGAAGATGGAGATCGCGCAGCTCTACGGCGCCCGCTCAGTCCCCTCGACGTTCATCATCGACCGGAGCGGAGTGCTCCGGGCCATCGCGCTGGGCCCGCGGGACTGGGACGGCCGGGCCTCCTTCGCCTATTTCGACGCCCTATTAAAGGATGGCAAGCCCCGTGGCTGAGTCGCTGGGTGTGCTGGTCGCCTTCTCGGCCGGGCTCTTTTCCTTCCTGTCGCCCTGCGTGCTGCCGCTCTTTCCCTCCTACCTCTCCTTCGTCACGGGCATGTCCGTGGACCGGCTGGCTTCGGGCGTCACGCTTTCCGAGCGCGCCCTCGTGATGCTGCACTCGCTGGCCTTCATCGCGGGGTTCACGGTCGTGTTCGTGAGCCTCGGCGCCTCGTTCAGCGCTGCCGGGCAGTTCCTCCTCGAGTACCGCGACTGGATCCGGATCGGCGGGGGCATGCTGATCGTCGCATTCGGCCTCATGATCGCGGGCGTGCTCAAGTGGGGCCCGCTCGGACGCACTCGCCAGATCCAGATCCGCAGCAAGCCCGCCGGCTTCCTCGGCTCCTTCGCGGTAGGGCTGACCTTCGCGATCGGCTGGACGCCCTGCGTCGGGCCCATCCTGGGCGCCATCCTGACACTGGCCAGCAACGAGAAGACCGTCAGCCAGGGCGTGGGGCTGCTGCTGGCCTACTCGGCGGGGCTCGGCGTGCCGTTCCTCGTCTTCTCGGCGGGGCTCGGCGTCTTCCTGCGCTTCTTCAAGCGCTACCGGCCGCTCATCCACGTGGTGGAGCAGGCGGCGGGTGTGCTGCTCGTCGTGGTCGGCGTGCTGGTCGCCACGAACTACTACATCGTGCTGAACTCGTGGACGATCAGTCTCACGCCCGAGTGGCTTCTCAAGCGCCTCTAGGCTGCTCGCCTTCCCCGAGCGTATCCTCTCTCCATGAGCATCAGCGTGCGCGTGCCGGCGACCTCGGCCAACCTGGGACCCGGCTTCGACGTGCTCGGCCTGGCGCTGGGTCTCTACAACGAGATCGTCTACGAAGAGGCCGACCGCGTCTCCGTCACGGTCGAGGGCGAGGGCGCGGGCCGGCTCGACACCGGAGCCGGCAACGTGGTCGCCCGTGCCGCGCGCATGGCCTACGAGGCGGCGGGGCGGCGATTCACCGGCGCCGCCATCCACTGCGTCAACCGGATTCCGCCGGCGCGGGGTCTCGGCTCGAGCGCCGCGGCCTGGGTGGGCGGGCTCGTCGCCGCGAATGCGGCTTTGGGATCGCCCCTCGATCGCGACGCCGTCCTGGCGCTGGCCTGCCGAGCCGAAGGGCATCCCGACAATGTCGCCGCGGCGCTTCTGGGAGGTCTCACGGTCTCGTGCCTTTCGGGCGAGCGCGTCGCCGCCGTCTCCCTGCCGGTGCCGGCAGACCTCGGCTGGGTGGTCCTCGTGCCAGGGATCGAGAGCTCCACACGAGAGGCGCGCGCCGTCCTGCCCGACACCGTCACGCGGGCCGACGCCGTGTTCAACCTCCAGCGAATGGGGCTCCTCCTGGCTGCGCTCGCCTCGGGGCGCGTCGACGTCCTGGGCGTGGCCATGGAAGACAGGCTGCATCAGCCCCAGCGGCTGGCGCTCTTCCCCTGGATGGAGGCCGTGCGTCGAGCGGCCCTCGAAGCAGGTGCGTTTGGCTGCGTCCTCTCCGGCGCGGGCCCGTCGCTTCTCGCGGCAGTGGGCGGGGCGGCACACCCCGTGGCCCGGGCCATGGAGCGGGCGCTGGACCTGGCCGGCGTAGCGGGGCGCGCGCTCCAGTTGCCCGTGGACACGGACGGAGCCACGTGGAACCGGCGCCCGTGACCGCCGGTTACCCTCAGTGAAAGGCGCCAGGACTTGACTCGCTCCGAGTCGGGGCGATACGATGCCTGCAAGGTGGATGCGTGATCAAGAGTGATCGGTGGATCAGGCAGATGGCCGTCGAGAAGGGCATGATCAAGCCCTTTGAGGAGCGCCAGGTTCGCGCCGGCGTGATCTCTTACGGGCTCTCGTCCTACGGCTACGACCTCAGGATCGCCGACGAGTTCAAGATCTTCACCAACATCAACAACACGCTGGTCGATCCCAAGGCTTTTGATCCGCGATCCTTCGTCGACCTTCAGGGACCGGTCTGCATCGTGCCGCCCAACTCGTTCGCGCTCGGGCGGTCGGTCGAGTACTTCAAGATCCCGCGCAACGTGCTGACCATCTGTGTGGGCAAGTCCACCTACGCCCGGTGCGGCATCATCACGAACGTCACGCCGTTCGAGCCCGAGTGGGAAGGCTTCGTGACGCTCGAGATCAGCAACACCACGCCGCTGCCGGCCAAGATTTACGCCAACGAGGGGATCGCGCAGGTCCTCTTCTTCGAGTCCGACGAGGCCTGCCAGACGTCCTACGCGGACCGGCAGGGGAAGTACCAGGGCCAGCAGGGGATCGTCCTCCCGACGGTCTAGGCGCAGGCGCACGGCCCCGGTTCGGGGGCCAGGAGGTAGCCGATCATGGCTGAACAGAAGAAGAAGGAAACGAGGCCGACCAAGCCCGAAGGCGACGACGACGCCGCCGGGGTCAACCCGGAGCTCGCCAAGAAGGGGAAGAAGATCAAGGAGGACCTCGACAACCTCTTGGACGAGATCGACGAGATCCTCGAGGAGAACGCCGAGGAGTTCGTGAAGAGCTACGTGCAGCGGGGCGGCCAGTAGCCGTCGGGTGCCTGCGAGGAGAGTCATGCCGATCTACGAGTACCGATGCAACCAGTGCGAGCGTGAGTTCGAGCGATACGTCCAGACCGCGCAGGCCGCGGTCGCGTGCCCGACGTGCCGGAGCGCGCGCGTGACGCGACGGCTGTCAGTGCTCGGCGCGCTTCGCCCTGGCGGCACGGCCGCCGCCGCGGGCATGTCCGGGGGCGGCGGCTGCTGCGGGGGCGGCTGCGGCTGCCACTGATACCGGCGTCCGACCGTGACGTACATAGGGCCCTTCGGGGCCCTTCGTCGTCCTACCCCCAAGCCGTGCACCCATAGACACCGCGCGGTCCCGCGCCTATACTCCGCATCATGGATCTGAGGCAGCTCGAGATTTTCGTCAAGGTTGCGGAGCTCAAGTCCTTCTCGAAGGCCGCCGAGGCGCTCTTTCTGACCCAGCCCACGGTTTCCGAGCACATCCGCACGCTCGAGCGGGAGCTGGGCGTGCGGCTGCTCGACCGGCTCGGCCGCGGGGCGGAGTCCACGGCCGCGGGCCGCCTCCTGCTCTCCCACGCGACGCGCATGCTCCAGCTCCAGCGCGAAGCACTCCAGGCCATGGACAGCTTCCAGGGCAGGCTGGCGGGCGAGCTCCTCGTGGCCGCGAGCACGATCCCCGGCGAGTACGTGCTGCCGCCGCTCATCGGGCGTTTCAAGGAGAAGTTTCCGGACATCGCAATCACTCTGCTGATCGGCGACAGCCGCGCCGTCGTGGACTGGGTCGCCGAAGGGCGCGCGGAGGTCGCAGTGGTCGGCGCGCGGTTGCCCCACCGCGGCATCGACTATCGCGAGCTGATGCCCGACGAGCTGGTCCTGGTGGTGCCCGTCGGACATCCATGGCACGGCAAGAAGGAAGTGGGGCTCGAGGATCTCCGCGCGGAGCCGCTGCTTATGCGCGAGCGCGGCTCGGGCACGCGCGCCGCGCTCGAGTCGGCGCTCGCCCAGGCGGGCCTCGACCTCTCGGCCTTCCGCATCGTCGGCGAGATGGGCTCGACCCAGGCGATCAAGCAGGCGGTCAAGGCCGGCGTGGGCGTCTCGGTCGTCTCGCGCCGCGCCGTCGAGGAGGAGTGCCGCAGCGGGCTCGTGTGGTGCCTCAAGCTGCGCGACCTCAAGGTCACGCGTGCCTTCCACATCGCCACCCACCGGGACCGCAGCCGCTCGCCTCTCGCCGAGGCCTTCCGGACTTTCATCGAATCAGAATCGGCCTGAGCAGCCCGGAATCGCCCCGGGTCCGCCGGACATCGAAACGGCATGGGGAACGGCATGGGAAACCGCATGGACTCCCGGATGACGGATCCCAAGACCGGCAAGCAGATCCGGCTGACGAGCTACGCCGCCTGCGCGGGCTGAGCCTCCAAGATGGGTCCTGGAGATCTCCAGGACGTGTTGAGCGGCCTCAAGCAGCACGAGCACGCCGATCTCCTGGTCGGGCTCGGGCGGAGCGACGACGCGGCCGTCTACCGCATCACCGATGAGGTCGCGATCGTCAGCACGGTGGACTTCTTTCCTCCCATCGTGGACGACCCCTACCTCTACGGCGCGATCGCCGCGGCCAACGCCATGTCCGACGTCTACGCGATGGGCGGGCAGGTGCTGTTCGCGCTCAACGTGGCGGGCTTCCCGCGCGAGATGCCGAAGGAAGTGATCGCGGCCGTATT
The DNA here is from genome assembly GCA_030647435.1 of Candidatus Rokuibacteriota bacterium. NCBI lineage: Bacteria > Candidatus Rokuibacteriota > Candidatus Rokuibacteriota bacterium. The sequence goes on along the minus strand of JAUSJX010000098.1, from coordinate 94,705 downwards.
CAAGGGCGGCGCCGACAAGGTGCTCGAGGCCGGCGGTGTCATCGCGGGCGGCCACACGGTGGTGGACGCCGAGCCCAAGTACGGCCTCGCCGTCACCGGCAAGGTCCATCCCAAGCGCATCTTCATCAAGGGTGGACTCAGGCCCGGGCACCGGCTCTTCCTCTCCAAGCCGCTCGGCACGGGCGTGATCGCGACGGCCGCCAAGGACGACGCCTGCGAGCCGGCCGTCCTCGAGGGGGCGGTGCAGAGCATGCTGCGGCTGAACCGCGTCGCCGCGGAGGTGGTGGGGGAGGCGACGGTGGGGGAGCGGAAGGTGCGAGGGGCGACCGACATCACGGGCTTCGGTCTGCTCGGCCACGCGGCCGAGATGGTCGAGGCCTCGGGGGCGGGCATCGCGCTGCGCGCAGCAGACATCCCGATCCTCCCGGGAGCGCTGGCGCTAGCCGAGAAGGGGACGTTCAGCGGAGGCATGAAGCGGAACCGGGCGCACCTCGAGCACACCCTCGGCGCGCGCGGGCGGCTGTCACTCGGCCCGTCCGTAGGAGCCGCGCACGCGGGCCTGCTCTTCGAGTCGGAGACTTCGGGCGGCCTCCTCTTCGGCGCGGCGCCCGAGGACGCGGGCATGGTCCACGACGGCTTCAAGCGGCGAGGGGAGGCCTGCTGGGAGATCGGCGAGGTGACGGCTGAGATCGGTATAGTGGTTCGCTGACGCCGGGCCGAGTCGAGTCCGGCGAAGTCGATCGGACATTCGGGACTACTGTTGGGGGACTACTGCTGGACGGAGCGCTTCAAGAACGCGCGCAGCTTTTCCTTCAGCTCCGGGGGCAGCGTCGTCTCGCGGAGCCGCTTGGCGGCGTCCACGGTGCCCTTATAGGTCCGGACGAAGGCGACGCAGGGGCCGCACCCCTCGAGGTGCCATTCGAGGAGCTCGGCCTGGTGCCGGGGCAGGGAGCCGTCGACGTAGTCGGCGAGCAGATCCATGCACTCCGGGCACTCCATGCTGTCCTGCGCGTCGGCCATCCGCCCCTCCCTCGGCTCTGAGGTGCCGCTGGAGGAACGATACCACAGCCAGCCGGCGGCGGTCCCGTGGTGTGGCGACGCGACGCGTTGCCTTGCCGCCGGGCCCCGTGTACCCTTGGCCCGCTCATGGCCCGCCGTCTCGCGCTCCTGACTCCCTTTGCCTTCCCGTCCGTGAGAGGCAACGCGGTCACCGTCGAACGCATCGCGCGCGGCCTGCGCGCGCGGGGCGCCGATATCGAGGTCTGGGACCTTTCGACCATGGCTCGGGCCTCCGTTGAGCGGCGGGCCTCGGAGTACCGCCCGGAGCTGGTCCACGCTTTCCATGCCTATCGGGCCGGGCCGCTCGGTCTGGCACTGGCGAGGCGCATCGGGTGCCCGCTCGTCGTGACACTCACGGGGACCGACGCCAACCTGGACCTCTTTGACGCCGAGCGCGCCCCGGCCCTCCGCCAGGTGCTCGAGAGCGCGGCCGCGGTCACCGCCTTCCATGACTCGGTGGCGGCCATTGTCGCGCGGGCGGTGCCCGAGATCTCGGCGCGGATCGTGGTCGTGCCGCAGAGCGTGGACCTGCACGATCCCAGCCCTCCGGACGGCCCAGCGCCGAGGGCACGAGGACCCGTCATGCTCTTCCCCGCAGGCATCCGACCCGTCAAGCGGCCGCTCTTTCCGCTGGCCCCGCTCGACTCCGTGGTGGCCCGGTACCCGGGCTTCGAGCTCCGCTATGTCGGCCCCATCCTGGATGTCAGCGAAGGCGAGGCCCTTCTCCGCGCTTTGGACGGCAGGCCGTGGGCGCGCCACCTGGGCGAGGTGCCGCACGCCGCAATGGCCGCACTGCTCCGCGACGCCGACGTCGTCCTCAACTGCTCGCTGTCGGAGGGCGGCATGGCCAACTCCGTCCTCGAGGCCCTCGTCTGCGGCCGTGCCGTGCTCGCCTCCGACATCGCGGGCAACCGCTCCGTGATCGAGGATGGCGTCACGGGCCTGCTCTTTTTAGGCCCCGGTGACTTCGCTGACAAGGCAGCCCGCCTTCTCGGTGACCCCGCGCTCCGCGAGAGGCTCGGCGAGGCCGGGCGGGCGCGCGCCTCGCGCTTCGGCCTTCAACAGGAGATCGAGCGCTACCTGAAACTCTACGTCTCCCTGGCGCCCGCCTGCCCATGAAGCAGGCGCTCCACGGTGATCAGTTGACGCGCACAGGAACCACCCCTATGATGGGTCAAAGATGGGTCAAAGATGGGTCAAATTCACGGTAGCCGTCGCGTCTCGATGGGAAAGGAGTTGCGCATGCCGCAGTCTCTCACGCCTCCCCAGACGCAGGAACAGCGGGTCCAGGAGTTCGTCGCGGATTTCGAAACGCTCCGCGGCGAGGTCCACAAGGTCATCGTCGGCCACGACGACGTGATCGCCCACGTGCTCATCGGCCTCTTCGCCGGAGGGCACGTGCTGCTGGAAGGCGTGCCGGGGCTCGGCAAGACGCTCCTCATCAAGACGCTGTCCGAGAGCCTCGATCTCTCCTTTTCTCGGATCCAGTTCACGCCCGACCTCATGCCCGGCGACATCATGGGCACCAACATGATCCTGGAGGACGAGGGCGGGCGGAAGCACTTCCAGTTCCAGCGGGGGCCCATCTTCGCCCACATCCTGCTGGCCGACGAGGTCAACCGCGCCACGCCGAAGACACAGTCGGCGCTCCTCGAGGGCATGCAGGAGGGCGCCGTGACGATCTCGGGCACCGCGCATCCGCTGCCGCAGCCGTTCTTCGTCCTGGCGACGCAGAACCCGATCGAGATGGAGGGCACCTATCCGCTGCCCGAGGCCCAGCTCGACCGCTTCCTCTTCAAGCTGCGGGTCCGGTACCCGGCGCTCGAGGACCTGACGGAGATCATCGACCGGACGACCCAGGTGCGTGAGGTCAGCGTGCAGCGCGTGATGACGGGGCCGCGCGCGCTCGCCTTCCGCGAGCTCGTGCGCGAGGTGCCCATCGCCTCGCACGTGCGGGACCTGGCGGCCCTCATCGTCCTGGCGAGCCACCCGCAGTGGGAGCGCGCGCCGGAGCAGACCCGGCGCTTCGTCCGCTACGGCGCGAGCCCGCGGGGAGCGCAGGCCCTCGTCCTCGGCGCCAAGGTGCGCGCGCTCAGCGAAGGGCGCTACAACGTCAGCGTGGAGGACCTGCGCGCGATGGCGCTGCCGGCCCTGCGTCATCGGATCATCCTCAATTTCGAGGGCGAGGCAGAGGGCGTGGATGTGGACCGGCTCATCGCGCAGATCATCGAGGCGGCCGAGAACGTGAGCGCGACGGAGAAAGAGGTCTTTCTCCGCTAGCGCGTCGAGGAGGGCGCATGCCCGACCTGACGATTCTGAAGGTCGCGGTCGCCGATGTCTCGAGGCAGATCCGCGTGCGGCGCACCGAGTTCTACGGGCTCCGCGGCCTGTTCGGCGGAGCCTTGGTCGCCTTGCTGCCGCTCGTCCTGCGGGACTCCCTCGGCTGGTCGGGTTTCCTGTGGGCGGGTGTATGTCTCGCGGCCGGCGCGCTCGCGGGCGCGGTCACCGGCTTCCTCATGCCGCTCCCGGCGGGCGAGGCGGCGCGCCTGGCCGACCGCGGCTACGGGCTTCAGGACCGCGTCGCCACGGCGCTGGAGTGGGCGGATCGCCCCGACCGCACCCCACTCGTGGACGCCCTCGTGGCCGACGCCGTGTCGCGGGTGCAGGCTTTGGAAGGCCGCCGCGTCATCCCACGCCGCATCCCGCGCGAGGCGCGCTTCGTCCCGATCCCGCTGGCTCTCGGTATCGCGCTGGCGTTGGCGCCGGCCATCCCGCTTCCCCAGGGCGCCCTGCCCAGCCTCTCGGGCGCGCGCCAGGACGACGAGGAGAAGCAGCAGGAGCGCGCGGGCAGCCTCGAAAGCCAGGAGCGTCCGCGCGCCGCCAAGCGCGAAGACGCCCGCCGCGCGGAGGTCCAGGAGAGGATGTTCGGTCCGCGCGCGGGGGCCGGCAGCGCCACCCAGCCCGGCGACATCTCGGCCGTCTTCAAGGACACCTCGCTCGCGGGGCAGACGCCCGACTTCAACGCCTTCCTGAAGAAGGGCGACGAGCGCATCCGCATGCTCGAGCGGATCGACCGCCTGCCCGACCTCCAGCGCGACTTCACCCAGAGCCAGCAGCGCATGGTTTTCCAGAAGGCCAAGTCCCTTCGCGGTGGGCTCAAGGGCGACCAGTTCTCACCCGACAAGCTGCGCGAGCTCCTGCGCGAGATGGAGCGCCTCGGCCGCAAGGGCGACCCGAGCTACCAGGGCGACCTCAACGAGGGCATGGACGCGCTCGAGGGAGGACAGAGCGACCGTGCCATGGAGGCCATGGAGCGCGCGCTCAACAAGCTCCGTTCGATGGAGGAGAAGGGGCGCGACGGCAAGGGCCTCCGCGGCGGCCGCGAGGACCAGCGGCGAGGCGGTCGCCGCGGCGAGCGCGGCCCGGGCGGCGCGCCCGGAGACGAGGGGGACTGGCCCGAAGGCGAGGGGTCGCTGCCCGGCAAGGGCAAGAGCGCCAATCGCAAGGGCGACCCGAGCCAGCGCCTCAACACGAATCCCTTCGACGTCGGCGTCGAGGGCGAGGCACGGTCAGGCCGCAAGGACGGGATGGACACGAACCTCCTGGGGCGCGGAGGGAACGTGCCCTCGCGGCTTCAGTACATGGGCGTGCTTGGCCAGTACCGCAAGCAGATGGAGGAGGACATCGTCCGGGAGCAGGTCCCGCGCGACTACCACGAGCAGGTGAAGGACTACTTCAAGGCGCTCGACGAGAAATAGCGCGTGGCCACCGCGACCCGGGGGCAGGACCTTCTCTCGTCAGAGTTCCTGACGCAGCTCGAGCGGCTGGCGCTCGTCTCGCGCCGCGCCTTCCGCGGCCGGGCGCGCGGCGAGCGCAAGAGCCAGCGCAAGGGCATGAGCGTCGAGTTCTCCGACTACCGGCAGTACGGCGTCGGTGACGACCTGCGCTACGTCGACTGGAATATCTACGGCCGCCTGGACCGCCTCTATCTCAAGCTCTTCGTCGACGAGGAAGACCTCTGCCTCCACCTCCTCCTCGACGGCTCGAACTCCATGAGCTTCGGCGAGCCGTCCAAGCTCCGCTACGCCGCCCGGCTCGCCGCGGCTCTCGGCTTCGTGGGCCTCGTCAACCTCGAGCGGGTGGGTGTCGCGGTCGTGCGCGACCGCATGGCCGAGGGCTGGAGCCCCACGCGCGGCCGCGGACAGTTCCTCTCGCTCCTCGACTTCGCTGGGAGGCTCCGCGCGGGCGGCCCGACCGGGCTCAGCGAGGGCCTGGCCGCCTACGCGCTCCGCTCGCGCGAGGCGGGCGTGGCCGTGCTGATCTCCGATCTGCTGGATCCGGCGGGCTACGAGCGCGGGCTCAAGGCGCTGCTCGAGCGCCGCTTTGACGTCCACGTGATTCACGTCCTGGCGCCCGAGGAAGTGGATCCGATCCTCGCGGGCGACCTACGGTTGACGGATGCCGAGACGGGCGAGGTGCGCGACCTGACCATGGACGGCGAGGCGATGGGCGACTACCGCCAGAGGCTCGGAGAGTTCCTTGCGCGCGCCGAGAGCTTCTGCCGCGCGAATGAAATCACCTACCATCGCGTCACGACCGACACGCCGGTGGAGGAGATGGTCCTGCGCCAGCTCAAGGGGCTCCTGCTCGCATGAGCTTCCTCTCGCCGCTCGCGCTGCTCGTCGGCGCGCTGTCCCTGCCGCTCCTGCTTCTGTACTTCCTGAAGGTGCGGCGCCGCCAGGCGACCGTGTCGAGCCTTCTCCTCTGGAACCCGGCGCTGCGCGATCGCGAGGCCTCGACCTTCTTCCAGCGGCTGCAGCGCGACCCGCTGCTGATCTTGCAATTGCTGGCGCTGCTCGCCCTGGCTCTGGCTCTTGCGCGCCCCGCGGTGACCGTGATGGGCCACGGCGCCAAGCGCATCGTCGTCGTCCTCGACACCTCCGCCTCGATGAAGGCGACGGATGTCTCGCCGTCGCGCTTCGTCCTCGCCCAGCGCGAGGCCCTCGACCTCGTCAACGGGTTGGGCGCGGGCGCCGAGGTCATGGTCATCGAGGCGGGCGTCCAGCCGCGCGTCCTGGCGCCCTTCGGCCACGACCGGGAGCAAACGCTGGCCGCCATCCGGAACGCGCACGCGCGGGATCTGCCCAACAGGCTCGGCGAGGCCGTCCGCACCGCGCGCGCCCTGGTCGGGCAGGACGCGCGGGCCGAGATCCGCGTCTTCACCGACGGCGCCCATCCGGCCGCGCTCCGCGGCCAGGCCGACGACGTCCGCGTGCGGTGGGTCGGCGTGGGCCAGCGGGGGCGCAACGTCGCCATCACCAGCCTTGCGGTGCGCCGCAACTACATCGGCGCCTTCGACTCGCAGGCCTTCGTGTCGTTCGCCAACTTCTCGGACCAGGCCGAGAGCTTCGGGTTCTCGCTGACGATCGACGGCGACGTGGTGGCCGAGAAGACGCTGACGCTCGACCCGCAGGTGCGGCGCGCCGTCGTGCTGCCCTTTTCCCACGCGGGCGGCGGGGTGCTGCGCGCGCGGCTCAACGTCTCGGACGATCTTTCGGCTGACGACGCAGCCTATGCCGTCATCGCGCCGGCGCGCACGATCCGGGTGCTCCTGGTCAGCCCGGGCAACCTCTTTCTCGAGAAGGAGCTGTCAACCGACCCGCAGGTGAAGCTCGAGGTGCGCAAGCCCGACGCGTACCAGGGCGGCATGGAAGGCTTCGACGTCGTCGTGCTCGACAGCGTCAGCCCGACGCGGATCGGCAGCGGGCGCTTCGTGCTCGTCAACACGTCGCCGCCCGACGTGCCGCTGGAAGTCCTGGGCCGGCTCGAGTCGCCGGTGATCATGGACTGGGACCGGAGCCACCCCATCATGCGCCAGGTGGACTTCGCCAAGGTCGCCATCGAGGACGCGCTGCGCGTGCGGCCGTTGGCGGCCGGCAAGACCCTGGTCGAAGCGGTGGGCGGGCCGATCGTCTATCTGCTCGAGGAGCCGAATCGCAAGGCCGTCTTCTTCGGCTTCGATCTCTTCCGCTCCGACCTGCCGCTGCGCGTTGCCTTCCCGGTCATGATGTCCAGGGCGCTCCGGTGGCTGCACCCGGCCGACCTCGACCAGACCAGCCTCTCGCTCCAGACCGGCCAGCCGATCCTGCTGCCCGTCGAGCACGGCGTCACCACGGCCACGGTCAGGACGCCGTCGGGCCGGAGCGTGCGCGCCCAGGCGACCCGCGGCGTGATCAGCTTCACGGAGACGGACGAGGTCGGCGTCTACACGGTGGCGACCTCGCGCGGAGAGACGAAGATCGCCGTCAACCTCTTCAACCCCGACGAGTCGGAGCTCCATCCCAAGCCGCTGCCGAGCTTTGTGGAGGGCGCACGGCCCGACACGGCGCCCGTGCCCATCGTGCGCGAGCTCTGGCAGTTCGTCGCGGCGCTGGCGGTCCTCCTGCTGGCGCTCGAGGGCTTCCTTTACTGGCGGCGGCAGACGGCGGGCCGGCTCGGCGTGCCCCACAACGTTGGCGATCGATGGGCGCTGGGGCTGCGCTGCGTGCTGGTCGCCTTCGTGCTGCTGGCGTTGGTGAGGCCGACCGTGCCGCGCTGGGTGGACCGTTTGAACGTCGTCTTTCTGCTGGACGTCTCGGACAGCGTGAGCCTGGCGGCCCGCGAGAGCGCGTTCCGCTTCGCGGCACAGTCGGCTGGCGGCGCACGGCCGGGAGACCAGGCGGGCGTCATCGTCTTCGGCGAGGAAGCGGTGGTCGCCCAGCCGCTCAGGCCGGGCGGCAAGATCGACCGGCCGCAGGTGCAGGTCGGCGGGCGCGGCACCAACCTTGCGCAGGCGCTCCAGCTGGCGCTCGCCACGACGCCTCCCGGTCACGCGAACCGCTTCGTGCTTCTCTCCGACGGCCGGCAGAACGCCGGCAACGCGCTCGCGGTGGCGCAGGCCGCGAAGGGCGCGGGCGCCGACATCTGGTACGTGCCCGCCCCGCTGACTTTCAAGCAGGAGGTGGTGGTCGAGTCCATGCTGCTGCCCCGCGAGGTCAAGTTCGGCGAGCCGTTCCAGGCCAAGGTCGTCGCCTGGAGCCGGGCCGAAACACAGGGGCGGCTGTCCATGTTCCGAAACGGCGAGTTCCTGGGCTCGCAGGTCGTCAAGCTCAACGCCGGCAAGAACGTCTTCGCGTACCGCCAGTCGCTCGAGCAGAGCGGGATCCACGTCTACCAGGCCGCGCTCGACGTCGAGGGCGACATCATCGAGGAAAACAACCGGGCAGTCGGGACGGTGGTCGTGCGCGGCCGGCCCCAGGTCCTGCTCGCGGAGAAGGACAAGAGCCAGGCTCAGGCCCTGACGGCCGCGCTCCGCGCCCAGCACATCGACGTAGAGCTGGTCGAGGCCGAGCGCATCCCCAAGGACGCCGCCGGTCTGCAGAAGTACGACGGCATCATCCTCTCCAACGTGTCCTCGCTCAAGATGACGAAGAAACAGATGGAAGGCATCCGCGACTACGTCCGCGAGCAAGGCGGCGGGCTCATCATGCTGGGCGGCGAGGAAAGCTTCGGGCTGGGCGGCTACTACCGCACGCCCATCGAAGAGGCGCTGCCGGTGACGATGGAGGTCAAGCAGAAGGTCGAGATCCCGAGCCTGGCCGTCGTGCTCTCGATCGACCGCTCGGGGTCCATGGCCATGACGACGGACGACAAGGCGACCAAGCTCGACATCGCGAAGGAGGCCTCGCATCTTGTCGTGGACCTGCTCGACGACCGTAACGAGGTCGGCGTCATGAGCTGGGACACCGAGTTCGTCTGGGACTCGCCGATCCGCCCGGCCCGCGACAAGCAGGCCATCCACCATGCCATCGCCACGATCAAGGCGGGGGGCGGCACCGACGGCTACCCGGGGCTCAAGGAGGCCTACCAAATCCTGTACGACCGCCCGGCTCTGCTCAAACACGTCATCTTTCTCTCCGACGGGCAGATGACGCGCGGCGACTTCGCCGGCCTCGTGCGGCGCATGACCAAGGACAAGATCACCGTGTCCACGGTGGCCATCGGCAAGGACGCCGATGTCCAGTTGATGGTGGACATCGCCAAGTGGGGGCGCGGGCGCTTCTACTACACGGACGAGGGCGCGACGGTGCCGCGCATCTTCACCCTCGAGACCCAGCTCGCTTCCAAGGCCTCGCTCGTCGAGCAGCCCTTCAAGGCGTCCGTCGCCTCGCCCGGGCACGAGGCCATACAGGAGATCGACTGGAAGGAGGCGCCGCCCCTCGGCGGCTACGTCGCCACCACGCTCAAGGGCAATGCCGAGATGGTCCTCATGACCCACCAGGAGGACCCGCTGCTGGCCACGTGGCGCTACGGCTTGGGACGCTCTGTGGCCTTCACCTCGGACGCCAAGGGCAAGTGGGGCGTGCTCTGGCTGCGTTGGGGGGGCTTCAACAAGTTCTGGTCTCAGGTGACGCGCTGGACGCTCCGGACCGGCTCGCGCAGCGACACGGTGGCGACGGTCTCGCGCGTGGACGACACGGGCGAGGTGGTGGTGGACGCCATCGATAGCAAGGGCGAGTTCATCAATTTCCTCGACTCCCAGGTCGGCGTGGTGTCGCCCGACAAGCAGCGCACCGTGTTGGAGCTCGAGCAGATCGGGCCCGGCCGGTACCGCGGGCGTTTCCCGGCCCCGCAGGAGGGTGTCTACCTGGTCGGCATGGCGCAGCGCAAGGGCGACCAGATGGTCGGCTCGCAGCTGGCGGGGCTGGTGGTACCCTATGCGCAGGAGTTCCGGGACTTGGGCGTGGACGAGACATTTCTCAGGGAGATCTCGGAACTGACGGGCGGCGGCCCGGTGGGTCAGCCGCGCGACGTCTTCCTGCAGAGCCGCCGGAAGTCCCGTTTCTCGCTGGACCTGTGGCCGTGGCTGCTCGGCGCCGCCGCGATCCTGCTGGTGCCCGACATTGCGCTCAGGCGCGTCGGCCCCGGCGCCTTCGGGCGGGTGATGACACGCCTCAAGACCCTGCGCATGGGACAAGGAGGGCGAGACCGTGACACGAGCCGAACGACCTAGCGCGATCATCCGTATCGCCTGCATCGTGCTGCTCACGGCCGCGCTCCCGTCCGCCGCGTGGGCCCAGACTGCCGGCCCTGGCGCGGCGACGAAGGTCAGGAGCGTGCTCATCCTGCCCTACGCGACCACGGACCTTGCCCGTGATGAGCAGTGGCTGGGGGAGGCCGCGGCGCAGGCGGTCATGAGCGCCTTCCGCCAGGTGCCGGGGATCATCCAGGTGGACCGCGCGCGGCTGAAGATCTTGCCCCAGCCCGAGGCGTGGAACGAGCCCTCCGCGGTGGCGGCGGGTCGCGCCGTGCGCGCCGACGTCACGATCCTTGGGGAAGTGCGCCGTTCGGGCGGCGACCTCGTCATCCTGGGCCGCTGGGTCGAGTTCCACGGCGAGCGCGTGGACCGTGGCCAGCTGGACGCCATCCCCGTCCCCGAGGGCGGACTGCTCGAGCGGCTGCGAAGCCTGCCCACCGCCTATGCGAAGGCGATCAAGATCTCCGCGACGGAGCCCGAGGCGGCGCGCATGCAGAAGTGGGCGGTGGGGACGGTCTCAGCCAAGGCCTGGGAGGCCTACGTGCGCGGGCGCATCGCCGCCTATCGCGGCACCGCGGTCGGCAACGAGGCCGCCGTCGACGCCCTGAGCCGCGCCATCGAAGCGGACCCCCAGTTCGTCCTCGCCCAGTACTCGCGCGCCACGGTGCACCAGACGCTCGGCAACCGCTGGAAGGCGTCGGCGGACTTCCGCGCGTCTGCCCAGATCGACCCGACCTTCCCCGAGTCCTACAAGGGGCTGGGCGATCTCTACCTCACGGCGCCACGGCGGCTCTTCGACGAAGCTGTCGGGGCCTACGAGAAGGCGATTGATCTGCGCCCGTTCTATGCCGAGGCCTATGTCGGGCTCGGCGACGCCAAGGCGGCCAAGGCCGACGTGGACGGCGCCATCGGCGCGTATCAGAAGGCGCTGCTTCACAACCCGCTCTCCGGCAAGGTCTTCGCGAGCCTCGGCAAGATCTACTATTCGGAGAAGGGTCTCTACTACGAGTCGGTGCAGGCCTACAAGAAGGCGGTGGACCTCGACCCGATCAACACCGAGGCGCGGATGGGGCTGGCCGAGGTCTACGAGGACAAGGGCCTCTACCAGGAGGCGATCGGCGAGTACCGGAAGGTCGTGGAGCTCGACGCCAGAAACAGCGGGGCGCTCTACAACCTGGCCTTGGTCTACGAGCGCGTGGACCCGAAGGAGTCGATCGCTCTGTGGGAGCGTTACATCGAGCTGGCGGGTCCGCAGCCCACGGAGAAGGACTGGGTGGACATCGCCAAGCTCCACCTGCGCAAGCTCAAGAGCCAGTTCGACAAGGGAAAGTAGGGTAGGGCCGGACGCGGGTCGCCTGATCTGGCCAGTCCGCGCCTCGCAGCGCCCTCAGATTCCGAGGAGGGATTTGAGCGCGGGCTTGTCGAAGCCGCGGACGACCTGATCGTCCACCAGGATCACCGGCACCGTCATCTGACCCGTCAGCCTCACCAGGTCCTCACGCGCCTGCGGGTCCGCCATCACGTTGATCTCCTCGAAGGGCACGTTCTGAGACGAAAGAAACTCCTTCGCCGCCTTGCAGGGGCCTCACGTGGGGCTCGAGTAGACGACGACGTGGTGCTCGCTCATGGTTCACCCTCCTTGCCTTGAGGCTAGCACGTTCCCCAAGGGCCCGCGAACCTTGACTTGGGAGGCCGGATTCCCTAAGGTGGCTTAGAACATGAGCGATCTCCGCAAAGACCCCACCCGGGGCCATTGGGTGCTGGTGCGGCCCGCGGGCGAGGCGCCTCCCACTGGTGCCGACTGCCCATTCTGTCCCGGCAGCGAGTCCCTCACGCCGCCGGAGATTGCCGCCTACCGCAAGGACGGCTCCACGCCGGACGGGCCCGGCTGGAGCGTGCGCGTCGTGCCCGAAATCGACCCCTACTTCCGCGTCGAGCGCGACGTTGGGCGCGAAGGCGTGGGTCTCTACGACAAGGTCCCTCCGCGTGGGGCAACCGAGCTCATCATCGAGAGCCCCGAGCACGATCTCACGCCGGCGGGGATGGACGAGGCGCGGTGGGAACAGGTCCTCTGGATGTACCGCGACCGCTTGCGAGACCTCAAGAAGGACCCGGCCATCCGCGACATTCTGATCACGCGGCGCTACAAGAAGCCCGGCTCCCGCATCAGCCATCCGTACTCGCGTGTGATCGCCGTGCCCGTCATCTTCGACGACGTGCGTCGCCAGCTCATCCAGTGCCGCGAGTACTACGAGTACAAGCGCCGCTGCGTCTTCTGCGACATCATCCGTCAGGAGGTAGCCGACGGGGAGCGCGTCATCCGCCTGACGCCCCACTTCGTCGCGCTCGTGCCCTATGCGGCCCGCTCGCCCTACGAGGCCTGGATCCTGCCGCGACAGCACGCCTGCGCCTACGAGCAGGCGCTCACACCCGACGCGGTGGCGGACATGGCGGCCTTGCTGCGTGGCCACTTCAGGACGCTGGCCTCGCTCCCGGGCGATCCCTCCTTCGAGATGGTGCTGTACACGGCACCTAACCAGGCGGCTAAGCTCCTGCCCGGGGAGTGGTCCAGCATTGCAGAGGACTACCACTGGCATCTCGAGATCACACCCTCGCCCGATCGCCTCAGCCGGATCGGAGGCATTCACGTTAATGACCTGCCCCCAGAGGAAGCCGCGCGGCAGCTGAGAGAGGCCTGGGTCTGAGCGTCTGACCTGATGGGAGGGCAGGCTGTTTGTCCAAAGGAATCCATGCTTAGGGCTTGACAGGGGCAGGTCCAGGTGCGAGACTACGACCAGAAGAGTCGGAGATAACTTTAGTCGGATATAGGAGGAGCGGGACGGCATGCTGAGGTTCACGAAGCGGGCTGACTACGGGCTCATGGCGATGCACTACATCGCCTCCCACGGAGATGAGGGCGCGGTGAGCGTCAAGCGCATCGCCGAGGAATTCCACATCCCGGGCGAGCTCCTGGCCAAGATCCTTCAGCGCCTCGCCAAGCACCGGCTCATCACGAGCCACAACGGTCCCAAGGGCGGCTATGTACTGACGCGCCGGCCCGAGGCAATCACGGTCGGGCAGGTGGTGCGGGCCCTCGAGGGTCCCATCGAGATCGTCAGCTGCATGACCGATGGCGACGGCTGCCCGCAGTACTCGCGCTGCAACCTTCGCCGGCCGGTCCAGAAAATCCAGGCCAGCATCAGCCGTCTGCTCGACACCATGACGCTGTCCGAGCTCGCTTCGGACGGCTTCGTGCCCGTGGCCGAGCTGGTCACCACGACGTAGGAGAAAGACGATGCCGCCCAAGCTCCCTATCTTCATGGACAGCCAGTCCACGACCCCGATGGATCCCCGGGTGCTCGAGGCCATGCTGCCCTACTTCACCGAGAAGTTCGGCCACCCGGCGAGCCGCAACCACCCGTTTGGATGGGAGGCCGAGGCCGGCGTGGACAAGGGGCGCGAGCAGATCGCCGCGCTCTTAGGTGCCCGCGACCCCAAGGAGATCGTCTTCACCTCGGGCGGGACCGAGTCCATCAACCTTGCCCTCAAGGGCGTGGCTGAGATGTACCGCGAGAAGGGCAACCACATCCTGACCACGGCCATCGAGCAGCGCGCGAGCCTCGACGTCTGCAAGCGGCTCGAGCGCCAGGGTTTCGAGGTCACGTACCTGCCCGTGGGGCCTGAGGGGCTGGTGGACCTCGGCGCGCTACGCGCGGCGCTGACTGACAAGACCATCCTGATCTCGGTCATGTTCGCCAACAACGAGATCGGGACGATCCAGCCCATTGCCGAGATCGGCAGGCTGGCCAAGGAGCGCGGCATTGTCTTCCACACCGACGCGACCCAGGCGGCGGGGAAGGTGCCGGTCAACGTCGAGGCCATGGGCATCGACCTGCTGTCGGCTACGGCCCACCTGATGTACGGGCCCAAGGGCGTGGGCTGCCTCTACGTCCGCCGCAAAAATCCGCGCGTGCGGATCGCCCCCATGATGGATGGCGGCGGCCACGAGCGGGGCATGCGCTCCGGCACGGTGCCGGTGCCGCTGGTTGTCGGGTTCGGGAGGGCGGCCGAGATCTGTCGTGAGGTGATGGGCGAGGAGGGCAAGCGCCTCGGCGCCCTGCGCGATCGCCTTCAGGACTTGATCCTCTCCAAGGTGGACGAGGCCTACGTCAACGGCCCCCCGCAGCACCGGCTGCCGCACAACCTGAACATCTCCTTCGCCTACGTCGAGGGAGAGTCGGTGCTGATGGGGCTCAACAAGGAGTCGGCGCTGTCCTCGGGATCTGCCTGCACCTCGTCGACTCTCGAGCCCTCGTACGTGATTGCGGCGCTGGGGGTGGACTCGGAGCTGGCCCATTCCTCGATCAGGTTCGGGTTGCACCGCTTCTCGACCGAGGAGGAGGTCGACTACGTCGGCCGCCGGATGGTGGAGGTTGTGCACCGGCTGCGGGAGATGTCGCCGTTGTACGAGCTCGCGAAGGAAGGCGTGGACCTCAAAACGATCCAGTGGAAGGGCGAGTAATGGTGCCCTACGGCGCCCAGGAGGCATAGACCCATGGCCTACAGCGACAAGGTGGTGGACCACTACAACAACCCGCGTAACGTCGGGTCCTTCGGCAAGGACACGCCGGGCGTGGGCACGGGGCTCGTGGGCGCGCCGGAGTGCGGCGACGTCATGAAGCTCCAGATCAAGGTCAATATCGAGACCGGGGTGATCGAGGATGCCAAGTTCAAGACGTTCGGCTGCGGCAGCGCCATCGCCTCGTCGAGCCTGGCGACCGAGTGGCTCAAGGGCCGGACGGTGGACGACGCGGCCAAGATCAAGAACACGGACATCGTCAACGAGCTCAAGCTGCCCCCGGTGAAGATTCACTGCTCGGTCCTGGCCGAGGACGCCATCAAGGCCGCGCTCCAGGACTACAAGGAAAAGTGGACGGCGGCGGAGACGCACGCCCCGGGTGGCGCATCTTAAGGACAGGGAGGTCAAGGACCGATGGCACTGGCACTAACGGAGACGGCGACTAAGCACGTCAAGAAGATCCTGGAGGAGCAGAAGCTCCAGGGCGTGTTCCTGCGCATGGGCGTGAAGGGCGGGGGCTGCTCGGGGCTGTCGTACTCGCTCGAGTTCGACTCCGAGCTCGGGCCGCACGACAAGAAGTTCGACGTGGACGGGGTGACCGTGGTCTGCGACGCCAAGAGTTATCTCTACCTGAACGGCACCACGCTTGACTACGTCACCGAGGGGCTGCAGGGGGGCTTCACGTTCATCAACCCCCAGGCCAAGTCGAGCTGCGGCTGCGGGACGTCTTTTACGGCATAGGGTTGGGCACGGCATAGGACCGGGCCGTGCGATAGCCGGGGCGCCGAACGGACGAACAACGATGAGATCCTGAACGGGCCCCGGCGGGCCCGTTCTCATTTTGCGGAGACTTCTGGATTCGAGGAAATGATGTCCGATTACTTCGAGGTGTTCGGGCTGCCGCGCAAGCTCCAGGTCGACCTGGAAGCCCTGCAGCGCCGGTTCTATGAGCTGTCGCGCCGGCACCACCCCGACTTCCACCAAGGGGCGGACGCTCTAGCGCAGGCGCAGGCGCTCGAGGCCTCGGCGCTCGTCAACCGCGCGTACCGCGCGCTCCGCGATCCGGTGGCGCGCGTCGAGTACCTGATCGCGCTCGAAGAGGGACGCGAGGTGCGGGAGGAGACGACCGCGAAGCCCAAGGCGCCGATGGATCTTCTCGCGGAGATGCTCGAGGTGCAGGAAGCGCTGGAGGAGGCCAAGTCCGGCGGGTTGACGGAGGAGACGACCGGCCGCCTGCGCGCCGAGAGGCAGCGGTTCGAGGACCGTCGCCGGGGCGAAGAGGCCGCGTTGATCGCGGCCGCGACGGAGTGGGACGCGGCCGTGGACGCAGGTCAGGACCGCGCGCCCCTGCTCGCGCGCTTCAAGCAGCGCCTGGCCGCCCGCGCCTACCTCGGTACCGTGATCGACGATCTCACCCGGGCGCTTGGAGAGGATGAAGGGAGCCATGTCGCGCATCGTCGGCATTGACCTCGGGACGACCAACAGCCTCGTCGCCTACGTGGACGGGGCCGGCGTCCCGCGGGTCATCCCGGACGCGCAGGGGCGGAGGCTTCTGCCCTCGATCGTCGCGTACACGCCGGCCGGGGTCGTGGTCGGTGAGGCGGCGCGGCGCCAGCTCGCCCGCAATCCCGCCCGCACGGTCTATTCCGTCAAGCGGTTCATGGGACGCGGTTGGGACGACGTTCGGGACGAGGCACGCCACGTGCCCTTCGAGATCGTCCCGAGCGCGGAAGTGGTCCGGATCCGCGCGGGCGACCGCGAGGTGACGCCGCCCGAGGTCTCGGCCCAGATCCTCCGCGCGCTCAAGCTCCAGGCCGCGGCCCACCTGGGCGAGCAGGTCGAGCGGGCCGTGATCACGGTGCCGGCCTATTTCAACGACGCCCAGCGCCAGGCGACCAAGGACGCCGGCCGCATCGCCGGGCTCGAGGTGCTGCGCATCGTCAACGAGCCGACGGCCGCGTCGCTCGCCTATGGGCTCCAAAAGCTCGCACAGGGGGTCATCGCCGTCTACGACCTGGGCGGCGGCACCTTCGACATCTCCATCCTTCGCGTCAAGGACGGCGTCTTCGAGGTCCTCGCCACAAACGGCAACACGCATCTCGGCGGCGACGACTTCGACCGCGCGGTGGTCCAGTGGCTGCTCGAGGACATCCGGGCGGCGCACGGCGAGGATCTGTCGAAGGATCCCGAGGCGCTGCAGGAGCTGAGACTCGGCGCCGAGGCCGCCAAGTGCCGGCTCTCGTCCGAGGAGCGGACCGCGCTCACCATCCCGTTCGATCGTTTCACCTACCGGCGCGAGATCACGCGCGGCGAGCTCGAAGGGCTGATCGGCTCTCTCGTGGGCGCCACGCTCGGCCCCTGCCGCATGGCGCTCAAGGACGCGGGCCTCGCGGCCGATGCCATCGATGAGATCGTGCTGGTCGGCGGCTCGACCCGCGTGCCGCTGGTGCGGCAGCGCGTGCGCGAGCTCTTCGGCAAGACTCCCCACAGCCAGCTCAACCCGGACGAGGTCGTCGCGCTGGGCGCGGCGGTCCAGGCCCAAATCCTGGCCGGCGGCATCACGGACATGCTGCTGCTCGACGTGACGCCGCTGTCCCTCGGGATCGAGACGCTCGGCGGCATCGTCAGCGTGCTGATCCCGCGCAACACGACCATCCCCACGGCGGCCAAGGAATACTTCACCACCTCGGTGGACGGCCAGACGGCGGTGGACATGCACGTGCTACAGGGGGAGCGGGAGCTGGCCAAGGACAACCGGTCGCTGGCGCGCTTCGACCTCTCCGGCGTGGATCCGATGCCCGCGGGAATGCCCAAGATCGAGGTGACCTTCCTGATCGACGCCAACGGCATCCTGCAGGTCCAGGCCAAGGAGCTCCGGAGCGGCAAGGCGGCGTCCATCGAGGTCAAGCCGGCCTACGGCCTGAGCGAGGCGCAGGTGGCGCAGATGGTGGAGGACTCCTTCACGCACGCCGAGGCGGACGTCAACGCGCGGCTCCTGATCGAGACCAAGACCGAGGCCGAGACCGTGATGAACCACGTGAGGCGGGCGCTCACGCAGGGCGGCCACCTGGTCAATCCCCAGGAGCTGCGCAGGATCGCCGCCGCCGTCGACGCCCTGCGGGCCGTCGAGTGCGGGACCGACCGCGATGCCATCCGGGAGCGGACGATCGATCTCAACAAGGCGACGGAGCCGCTGGCCGAGGCCATGATGGACGCCGCCATCCGGGGAGCGGTCACCTCGAAGCGTGCGGACCAGATCCTGGAGCAGAAGTGATGGCGGCCCACAAGGTCACGTTCCTGCCACTCAACGTCACGGTCGAGGCGGACGATGCGAAGTACCCGCTGGCCGACCACGGCAGGCCGGGCTCGCTGCTCGACATCGCGCTGGCCAACGGCGTCCGCCTCGAGCACAACTGCGGCGGCAGCTGCGCCTGCACCACCTGCCACGTCATCGTGCGCGAGGGGGAGCAGAACCTCTCGCCCATGGAGCAGGACGAGGAGGACCGCCTCGATACGGCGGAAGGGCTCACGCTCCACTCGCGGCTCGGCTGTCAGGCGATCGTGCGCGGCGATGTCGTCGTGGAGATTCCGAAGTAATGGAGGTCGGGATGACGTGGAAGGACGCGGAGGACATCGCGCTGGCCCTCATGGAAGCGTATCCGGACGTGGACCCGTTGACGGTGCGTTTCATGGATCTCCACAAGTGGGTGGTCGCGCTGCCGGGCTTCAGCGACGATCCGAAGGGCTCCAACGAAGGGATTCTGGAGAAGATCCAGATGAAGTGGCACGAAGAGTCCCAGGACAGGTAGCTACCAGGTGACGACGTGATCGCTTTCGAAGATCAGGTCGAGCAGGGTATTGTAGTCGAGGTCGGGGCCGAGGCGTTTGACCGCGGCGCCGGCGGGCAGGGCTGCGTGCGCCCCGTCGAGCAGCACGACGGTCACGCGGGCGCCCGGCTCTCGCAGGTTCCGCTCGATCACGGCGCCGGTGACGGGCGGCGAGTCACCCTTGACGAGATGGAGGAAGCTTGCCATCAGAACACGAGGAAGCGCTTGGCCTTGGCAACGAGTCTGGCGATGCCGTCCGGCGTGATGGTTGCCACCGGATGCCCGTCGGCGTTCCAGGACGGGTCCGCCGGCGGGGCGCCCTCCTCGACCTGGAAGGGGACGGCGAGCTTCTTGAGCGCGGCGCGGAACTTGGCGATGTCGTCGCCGTCCACGAGGTCGTCCGTGTTCTCGTCGAGGAGGTGGACGGCCGGTCCGGCCAGGACGATGTCGACGGGCGTTTCGCCGGCGACGATGCCGAGCGCGATGCGCATGGCCTCGTTCGCGCGGTGGGAGGCACGGGGATCTTCGGAGATCAGGACGAGGACCGACTGCCGCTCGGCCACGCTAGTTGAGCGCGAGGAATCGGTCGGTGGCGTTGACGATGTCCGCCAGCACGACGAGGCCGCAGTTGGTCGCCTTGTCCGACAGGGGCTGGCGCCGCTTCTGACAGCCGTACGCGCAGACGAAGAGCTTGGCGCCTCGATCGGCCAAGGCCTGCACCCGCGGGTCTTCGACGCCGGCGACGCCGTCGTCGATCAGGTAGAGGTACACCTCGGCGCCGCGGTCGAGCGCCGCGCGGCCGAGCCCGACGGCCGTGTCGAGATTTGGATGCTCGGGCGCCGTCGATACCATGAGACCAAGCTTGCGCTTCGTCAGCTCCATGACGGGGCCGAGCGTAGCACCCAGAGAGAGGAGCGTCAATGAACCGCCGAGTCTATCTCGATCATAACGCGTCGACGCCGGTGCACCCCGAGGTGCTCCAGGCCATGCTGCCGTACTTCAGCGAGCGCTTCGGCAATCCCTCGAGCGTCCACGGCTTCGGGCGCGAGGCGCGCGACGGCATGGAGACGGCCCGCGAGCAGATCGCGGACTTCCTCAAGGTGTCCAAGGACGAGATCGTCTTCACCTCGGGCGGCACGGAGTCCGACAACCTCGGCATCAAGGGGCTGGCCGCCGCGCGGGGCTCGGGTCACATCATCGCCTCGCAGATCGAGCATCACGCGGTGCTTCGAACCGTCCAAACCCTTGAAGAGCAGGGCTTCACTGCGACGTACCTGCCGGTGGACGGCGACGGTATGGTCAACCCCGACGACCTTAAGAAGGCCCTGCGGGCCGACACGATCCTCGTGTCGCTGATGGGCGCCAACTCCGAGGTCGGCACGCTCCAGCCGATCCGCGAGATAGGCCGCATCACGCGCGAGGCGGGCGTGCCGCTCCACGTGGACGGCGTCCAGACGTTCGGCAAGGTGCCGATCGACGTGGGCGCTTTCGGCATAGACCTGCTCTCCTTCTCCGGGCACAAGATCTACGGTCCGAAGGGAGTAGCCGGCCTCTTCATCCGTAAAGGCACCAAGATGGCCTCGATCCAGCATGGCGGCGAGCACGAGCGGCGCCGGCGGGCCGGCACGGAGAACGTGGCGGGCATCGTGGGCCTGGGCAAGGCCGTCGAGATCCGCAACCGCGACATGGCGGTGGAGGGCGCCCGCCTGACCGCGCTGCGCGACCGGCTGTGGGAGGGTGTGCGGGCCGGCGTGGCGGAGGTGCGTCTCAACGGGCACCCGACGGAGCGGCTTCCGGGCACGTGCAACATGTGCTTCCACAATATCGAATCCGAATCCGTAGTCTTGGGCCTCGACCTCAAGGGCATCGGAGTCTCGGCCGGCTCCGCGTGCACTTCGGGCAATGTCGAGCCGTCCTACGTTCTCGTGGCCATGGGGCTGCCGCTCGATTGGGCCATGGGTTCCGTGCGCTGCTCGCTCGGGCGCGGCACGACGGCGGAGGACATCGAGTACGTCATCGAGAGCGTGGTGCCGCTGGTGGGCAAGCTCAAAGCCCAGTCGCCGGTAGCGGGCTCGGCCAGGGCCTAGTGCGTTACAGCGACACGCTCATCGACCACTTCCGCAACCCGCGGAACGCGGGCATGATGCGTGAGCCCGATGGGGTGGGCGAAGGCGAGTTCACCCAATGCATGGACTTGGCGCGCTTCTACCTCCGCGTGCGCGACGGACGCGTCGAGGAGGCGCGCTTCCAGGCCTACGGCTGCGGGCCGACGCTGGCTGCGTGCAGCGCGGGCACGGAGGTGGCGGTGGGGACTGCGCTCGAGGCGCTGGCGGAGATCGAGGAAGGGCGCATCGAGGCGGCGGTGGACGGCCTGCCTCCCGAGCGCCGGCACGCGGCGGAGGTCGTGGCCTTGGCCCTCCGCGCGGCGGCACGAGACGCGATGACGAGGCGCGGGGTACACTAGGAGCCGTCATGTTCGACCGGATGCGACGGGATGTCCGGACGGTGAGGGAGCGGGACCCCGCGGCGCGCTCCGCCCTCGAGGTCGTCCTCTGCTACCCGGGCGTGCACGCGATCTGGCTCCACCGCGTCGCTCACGCGGTCTGGGGCGCGGGCTGGCTGACCCTGGCCCGCTGGGTGTCTCATGCGAGCCGCTTCATGACGGGCATCGAGATCCACCCGGCCGCGCGCCTCGGGCCGGGGCTCTTCATCGATCACGGCATGGGCGTCGTCATCGGCGAGACGACCGAGGTCGGCGAGAACGTGACGCTGCTCCAGGGTGTCACGCTCGGCGGTACGAGCCTCAAGCGCGAGAAGCGCCACCCGACGCTCGGCGACAACGTGGTCGTCGGGGCCGGCGCCAAGATCCTCGGCGGCTTCACCATCGGCAGCGGGAGCCGGATCGGCGCCGGGTCGGTGGTGGTGCGCGAGGTGCCGCCGAACTCCGTGGTCGTGGGCGTGCCGGGCCGGGTGACGTTCCGGGACGGGGAGCGGGTCGGCGGCATCGACCTCAACCAGACCGACCTGCCCGACCCCGTGGCGCGCGCGCTCGAGCAGCTCGTGGACAGGATCCGCGACCTCGAGGGCGAGGTCGAGTCGCTCAAGAAATCACTCAAGGAGGCGTCAGGGACGTGATCCCCAAGGACACCATGACGGTCACGGAGGCGTCGACGTATCTCTCCATGGATGCCGAGACGCTCAAGCGTATGGCGGCCGAACGGCGCATCCCGGCGCTCGAGCACGACGGCCAGTGGGTGTTTTCCAAGAAGTCGATCGACAAATGGCGGACCCGCTCGCAGTCCTGATGGACCGTGACCGCG
The DNA here is from genome assembly GCA_030647435.1 of Candidatus Rokuibacteriota bacterium. Taxonomy (NCBI): domain Bacteria; phylum Candidatus Rokuibacteriota; species Candidatus Rokuibacteriota bacterium. The sequence goes on along the minus strand of JAUSJX010000098.1, from coordinate 72,844 downwards.
CCTGGGTCCTGCTGACGGAGTTCACCCAGTCCGACAGCCTCCGCAAGCACGCGCTGGCCGTCGAGGCCGCCATGCGGGCCTACGCGGCGCGCTACGGCCAGGACCCCGAGACGTGGGGCGCGGCCGGCATGCTCCACGATTTCGACTACGAGATGCACCCGATCGCGCCGCAGCATCCCATGAAGGGCGCCGAGATCCTGCTGGCGCGAGGCGTGCCGGCCGGCATCGTCCACGCGGTCCTTGCCCACGCCGACTACTCGGGCTACCCGCGGGTCTCCCTTCTCGACCGCGGGCTGTACGCCTGCGACGAGCTCTCGGGCTTCATCACCGCCTGCGCGCTGGTACGTCCCGGGCGCGCCATCGCGGGGCTCGAGCCGGGCTCGGTCAAGAAGAAGCTCAAGGACAAGGGCTTCGCGCGCACCGTCAACCGCCAGGACGTTTACCGCGGCGCCGAGGAGCTGGGCGTGGACCTCGATGACCATGTCGGCTTCGTCATCGGCGCGCTCACCGCCGTCGCTCCCAGCATCGGCCTCGCAGGCTCCGCCCCGTAGCCCTGCCGTGGACCAGGGCGCCGCGCCCCGAACGATCATCCATGTCGACATGGACGCGTTCTACGCGTCCGTCGAGCAGCGCGATCGGCCCGAGACCCGCGGCCGCCCCGTCATCGTCGGCGCCGACCCCCGGGGCCGCGGCGTGGTGTCCGCCGCCTCCTACGAGGCGCGGCGCTTCGGCGTCCACTCCGCCATGCCCATCGGTCGCGCCTTCCGCCTCTGTCCCGAGGGCGTCTTCCTCCCGGTGGACATGGACAAGTACGCGGGCGTCTCGCGCGAGATCATGGCCGTTCTCGCCGGCTTCACGCCGCTGATCGAGCCGCTGTCCATCGACGAGGCCTTCCTCGACGTCACCGCGAGCCGCGCGCTCCACGGCGATGGCGCGGTCATCGCGCGTGAGATCAAGGCGCAGATCAGGGCGCGCGTGAGCCTCCAGGCCTCCGTGGGCGTGGCGTCGAACAAGTTCATCGCCAAGGTCGCCTCCGATCTGCGCAAGCCCGACGGCCTCGTCGTGGTCGAGCCCGGCAGTGAGGCGGAGTTCCTGGCGCCGCTGCCGGTCTTCCGGCTCTGGGGCGTGGGCAGGGTGACGGGCGCGGAGCTCGAGGCCATGGGCATCCGCACCATCGGCCAGCTCGCGCTGACGCCGGCCGCCAACCTCGGAGCCCGCTTCGGCAAGCACGGCCCCGGTCTGCTGGCGCTGGCCCGCGGTCTCGACGACCGCGCCGTCGAGCCCGACGCGCAGCCCAAGTCGATGGGCGCCGAGGAGACCTTCGAGCGCGACACCCGCGACGTGGAGCTCCTGCGGGCGACCCTGCGCGGGCAGAGCGAGCGGGTCGCGCGAGAGCTCCGGGCCGAGGGTTATGCGGGCCGGACGGTGACGCTCAAGCTTCGCTTCGCGGACTTCTCCTCCATCACCCGCGCCCACACGGACGATCCGACGCAGGACGGCCTTGCCATCTTCCGCCGGGCGGACGCCCTCTTCGGCCGCGTGAGGTTGGCGCAAGCCGTGAGGCTCATCGGCCTGTCGGTGTCCGGACTGGGGCTTGCTGGCGAGGGGCAGCTCTCGCTTCTCGAGCCTGACGCACTGCGTAGGGAGCGCTTGGCCCGGGCGGTAGACCGTCTCGCGGCGCGCTTCGGCGAGACGGCCGTGCGGCCGGCGAGCCTGATGGGCCGTCGGCGGCGGGGGCGGGGGGAGACGCCTGACGGGCAAGGCCGTTGACTTTGCCCGGGTCGGTTCCTATACTCGCCTCACTTTTCCACCGCTCCGCGCACCCGCGTACGCAGGACGCACACAGCCCGCGAATCGAGGAGGCTCGCTCATGAGACTCAAGACGCTCGGCATCGCACTGCTCGCCGTCGCATTCGCCGCCGGGCCGGCGCAGGCACAAGGCCGGGCCCCCGGCGTCACCGACACCGAGGTCACGATCGGGCTGACCACCCCGCTGTCGGGTCCCGCGGCCGCCTGGGGCAACACTGCCGTCGCCATGGAAGCGTGGACCCGCTACCTCAACGACCAGGGCGGCATCAACGGCCGGAAGATCAAGGTCGAGCTGAAGGACGACGGCTACAACCCGGGCCGCGCCGTCGCCAATCTCAAGGAGATGAAGGACTCGGTGTTCATGAACCTGGGGCTTCTCGGCTCCGCCGTGCTGAACGCCGCCAAGGACGATGTCGCCGAGTACAAGCTCCTGACGATCAACCCCTACGGCGACGTCGCCATCTGGGCGAAGCAGCCGAAGGCCAAGCTCCGCTACGTGTTCGTGAACTACCCCGACTACGGCGACGAGGCCGAGTTCCTCGTCAAGCAATCGGTCGAGCGCCTGGGCGCCAAGAAGGTCGCCGTGTTCTACCAGAACGACGACTACGGCAAAGGCGGGCTCGAAGGCGTCAACCGGGCCATCAAGGGGCTCGGCGGCAAGGGCAGCCTCGCGGGCGCCGTGCCGTACGAGGTGACGGACCGGGAGCTCGGCACGCACGCGCTCAAGCTCAAGGAGTCGGGCGCCGACGCCGTCATCATCTACTCGACGATCACCCACGGCGCCAACATCGTCAAGGAGATGGCCAAGGCGGGCTACCGGCCGAAGATCCTCGCGTCCTTCCCGCTCGGCGACTACACGATCATGTACAAGCTCCTGGGCGAGCTGTGGGAGGGCGCGTACTTCGCGGGCCTGAACGTCGCGGCCCCCGAGCCGGCGGGCAAGGCCATCGTGGACATCCTGACCAAGTACGAGCCGAAGCTCGTCGGCAAGGAGAACACGGCGCTGTCCGGCGCGGTGGCGATCATCATCGCGGTGGAAGGGCTCAAGAAGGCGGGACGCAACCTCACGCGCGAGGGGTACGTCGAGGCGATGGAGAGCATCAAGGGCTTCACGACCATGGGTCTCACGGCGCCCGTCACCTTCGGCCCGAACCAGCACCACGGACTCAACGCCGTGCGGCTCCTGCGCGCCAACAAGGCCGCCGACAACTCGTACGTGGAAGTGCTTCCGTGGCAGGTCTTCAAGCCTCTGTTCTAGTGATGGGCCTCGTCCGCGTCGGGTTTGTCGCGCTCGCTGCCGTTGCGCTGACGGCCGGGCCGGCCCCGGCCCAGCCCAAGGCGCCCGGCGTGACGGACACGGAGATCGTGATCGGTCTCACCGCGCCCATGTCCGGGCCCGCCGCCATCTACGGCAACCTGGCCGTGGCCAAGGAGGCCTGGGCGCGCTATGTCAACGACCTGGGTGGTGTCCATGGGCGCAAGCTCAAGGTCGCGATCAAGGACGACGGCTTCAACCCCGGCCGGGCCGTGGCCAACATCAAGGAGATGAGGGACTCGGTGTTCCTCACGGTGGGCCTCGTGGGCTCAGCCGTGGTCAACGCCGCCAAGGACGAGATCGCCGAGGCGCGTCTGCCGCTGATCAACGCCTACGCCAGCCCGCAGCTCTGGGCGCGGCAGCCGAAGGACAAGCTCAAGTCCGTCTTCATCGACTACCCGGACTACGCCGACGAGGCGGACTACCTCGTCACCTACTCCGTCACCATGCTGGGCGCCCAGAAGCTCGCCGTCTTTTACCAGAACGACGACTGGGGCAAGGGGGTCATGGACGGCGTCAACCGGGCCATGAAGGCGCTCGGCGCGAAGGCGACCTTGGCCACCGCCGTGCCCTACGAGGTCTCCGACCGCGAGCTCGGCACACAGGCGCTCAAGTTCAAGGATTCCGGCGCCGACACGCTCTTCCTGGCCGCGCTCAACACGCACTCGGCCAACCTCGTGCGCGAGATGGCCAAGGTCGGCTATAGACCCCGCCTCGTCGGCTCCTTTACCATCGGCGACCACCAGGTCATGTACCGCCTCCTGGGCGAGCTCTGGGAGGGCGCCTACTACAACGTGATCGGTGCGGTGCCGGGAGAGCCCGAGGCCAAGGCCGTGCTCGACATCTTGATCAAGTACGAGCCCAAGCTCCAGGGGCGGGAAGGGACTGCGCTGGCCGGCGCGGCCAACATGATCATCGCCGTGGAGGGACTCAAGAAAGCCGGCCGCAACCTCACGCGCGACGGCTTCATCGAGGCGATGGAGGGCATCCGCAACTTCACAGTGCTCGGGCTCTCCGCGCCCATCACATTCGGGCCGGATCGCCACCACGGCTTGAACGCCGTCCGGCTCATGCGCGCCCAGAAGGCGGCCGATTTCTCCTACGTCCAAGTCGCGCCCTACCAGGTCTTCAAGCCGCTGTTCTAAGGATGGCGGACCTGCTCGAGGTCCGAGACCTCTCACTCCAATTCGGCGGCATCACGGCCCTCCAGGGCGTGGGGGTGGCCATCGCTGAGGGCGAGACCCTCGCCGTGATCGGCCCGAACGGCTCCGGCAAGACGTCCCTCTTCAACTGCGTCACCGGCATCTACCGCCCGACCTCCGGCGCCATCCGCTTGCGCGGGGAGTCGATCCTCGGGCTCTCGCCCGACGAGGTCACGCGGCGGGGCATCGCCCGCACCTTCCAGAACCTGCGCCTCTTCCACAACATGACCGTGCTCGACAACATCATGGTCGGCCGGCACCTGCACTTCAGGAAGAACTTCGCGGCGGTGCTGCTGCGCCTCCGCGGCGAGGAGATCAGGCACAGGCGCCGCTGCGAGGAGATCATCGAGTTCCTGAACCTGGAAGTGGTCCGGAAGAGCCGCGTCGCCGACTGCTCCTACGGCCTCCAGAAGCGCGTCGAGATGGGCCGGGCGCTGGCGACGGAGCCCAGGCTCCTGCTGCTCGACGAGCCGGTCTCCGGGCTGAACCAGGAGGAGAAGGACGAGTTCGCGTACTGGATCCACGAGATCCGCGGGCGCTTCGCGATCACCGTGCTCCTGGTCGAGCACGACCTGCGCATCGCCTCGCGGCTCGCGACCAGGATGGTCGCCCTCGATCACGGCGTGAAGATAGCGGAAGGCTCCCCGGCCGAGGTCCAGCGCCACCCCGATGTGATCAAGGCGTACCTGGGCGAATGACGGCGCTGCTCCGCGTCTCCAGCATCGAGACCCTGTATTTCGACAGGATCTACGCCCTCTTCGGTGTCTCGCTCGAGATCGAGGAAGGGGAGATCTTCACCGTGCTGGGCCCGAACGGCGCCGGTAAGACGACCCTGTTGAGAACCATCGCAGGCCTGCTCAAGGACCAGCCCAAGAAGGGCGAGATCCACTTTGCCGGCCGGCGCATCGACGGCTGGCAGCCCGAGGCCGTCGCGCGCCTCGGCATCGTCTACGTGCCCGAGGACCGCGGCCTCTTCCGCGAGCTCAGCGTGGAGGAGAATCTCGATCTGGGCCTGTGGGGCCGGCGCGACGATGGCATCAAGAAGGACCTCGACTTCGTCTACGGCATGTTCCCGATCCTGAAGGAGCGGGCGAAGCAGGAAGCGGAGACGCTCTCGGGAGGCGAGCAGCAGATGCTGGCGCTCGGGCGCGCGATGTTGAGGCGCCCGCGGCTCCTGATGCTCGACGAGCCCTCGCTGGGGCTCGCTCCGCGGGTGGCGAAGTCCGTCTACGAGGCGCTCGGCACCATCAGCCACACCGGCACCACCATACTGCTCGTGGAGCAGAACGCCCGGCTGGCGCTCCGCGTGGCCCAGCGCGGGGCCATCTTCGAGGCGGGCCGCGTCGTGCTCGAGGGAACGTCGGCCGAGCTCGAGGCCAACGAGGACGTGCGCGAGGTGTACCTGGGCGTCGGCGTCGCGGACGCCTCGCCCAAGGTATGGCGGCTCTACCGCAAACGGAGGAGATGGTAATGACCGAGCCCCGGACGCTGCCGCAGCTCTTCGCCCAGCAGGTTGCCCGGCTGGGGGACCGCCTGGCCATCCGCTTCAAGGACTACGGCATCTGGCACCGGGTCACCTGGCGTCAGTACGGCGAGGAAGTCGACCGCGTCGCCGCGGCGCTCCTGGCCTTCGGGCTCGGGCGCCAGGAGAACGTGGCGGTGCTCGGCGAAAACCGTCCCGAGTGGCTCTACTGCCACCTGGGCATCCAGACGGCGGGCGGCGCCACCTGCGGCATCTACCCGACGTCCGCGCCCGAGCAGATCAAGTACCTGCTCAATCATTCCGAGGCGCGCCTCCTCTTCGTCGACAACGAGGAGCAGCTCGACAAGGTGCTCCCGGTCGTCGGCGAGACGCGCGTCGAGCGCGTCGTCGTCTGGGACGCCAAGGGGCTCTGGGGCTTCGCCGACGACCGAGTGATATTTTTCGACGACTTCCTCAAGCAGGGGAAGACCTTCGCGGACGCCCATCCGGGCGCCGTCGGAGAGTGCCGCGAGCAGGGAGAGCCCGGCGACACGGCCATGATCATCTACACCTCGGGGACGACAGGGCCGCCCAAGGGCGCCATGCTGTCCCACGCCTCGATCCTGTGGGGCACGGCGTCGGCCCAGCAGCTCAACCCGGTCACCGAGGACGACGAGGTCGTCTCGTATCTCCCGTTCGCCCACGTCTACGAGAACCTGATCTCGGTCTTCGGAGGCGTGCGCGCCGGCTACGTCGTCAACTTCGTCGAGAGCATGGACACGCTCTTCCAGAACGTGCGGGAGATCTCGCCGACCTACTTCGGCAGCGTGCCGCGCATCTGGGAGAAGCTGGCCTCGACGGTCGATCTCAGGATGGACGACTCGACCTGGGTCAAGCGGACACTCTACCGCTGGGCCGTCGGTGTCGGGCGCCGCTACGCGCGCGTCAAGTACCAGCCGGGCGGCGCGTCCCTCGGGCTCCGGGCGCTCTACGCCGCGGCCTACTGGCTGGTGCTCGCCCACTTGAAGCGCCGGCTCGGCTTCGACAGGATCCGGCTCGCCGTCTGCGGCGCGGCGCCGGCCTCGCCCGAGCTCTTCGAGTTCTACCACGCCCTCGGCATCCCGCTGATCGAGGGATACGGAATGACGGAGTCCACGGGAGTCATTTCGATCAACCCCGTCGCCCGGCCCCGGGTCGGGACCGTGGGCATCCCGCTGCCGGGCGTCGAGGTCAGGCTGGACGAGGACGGCGAGATCCTCACGCGGGGACCGCACGTCTTCAAGGGCTACTTCAAGGAGCCCGAGCTGACGGCGCAGACCATAGACCGGGACGGGTGGCTCCACACGGGCGACGTGGGCGCCTGGGACGACGGCTACCTCAAGATCATGGACCGCAAGAAGGACATCATCATCACGGCGGGGGGCAAGAACATCACGCCGGCCTACATCGAAAACAAGCTCAAGTTCAGCCCGTACATCCAGGACGCGGTGGTGATCGGCGACCGGCGCAAGTACCTGGTCGCCCTGATCCTCATCGAGGAGGACAACGTCACCAAGTTCGCCCAGGATCAGCGTGTCCCGTTCACGACCTTCCAGGATCTGACGCAGAGCCCCGAGATCGTCCGGCTCATCGAGGGCGAGGTGGACAAGGTCAACAAGACGCTGTCGCAAGTCGAGGGGATCAAGAAGGTCGCGCTCCTGCCCCGGCGCTTCTACGAGGAGGAGGGGGACGTGACGCCGACCAAGAAGGTCAAGCGCCGCTCGCTCGAGACGCGCTACGGCGACCTCATCGAGAGCCTGTATACGTGATGGCTCTTTCCTAAATGGACCTCGTCGAGTCGTACGCCGAAGACCTCCGCTTCGCGCGCAAGCGCGTCACCCGGGCCCTCCTCGGGCTCCTGCTCCTGGCGCTCGCCGTGTTCCCGCTGGTGGTGCCCGACTGGATGGTCTTCCTGGCGACGCTCGTGGCGCTGTACTCCATCGGCGTCATGGGCCAGAACATCCTGATCGGATACACGGGGCAGATCTCGTTCGGCCAGGCGGGCTTCCTCGCCATCGGCGCCTTCGGCTTCGGCCACCTGCGGATCTGGGGCGCGCCCTTTCCGGTGGCCCTGCTCGGCGCCGGCCTCGCTGCGGCGCTCGCCGGCGTGCTGGTCGGCTTTCCGTCGCTCCGACTGAAGGGGCCGTATCTGTCCATCGCGACGCTCGGCTTCGGCGTGGCGGTCTACCAGGTGTTCGTCAACTGGGAGGTGCTCTCGGGCGGGCGCTCGGGGCTGGCCATCGCCAAGCTCAAGCCGATGTTCGGGATGTCGACCACGCGGTACGAGTACTACCTCTACGTCCTCCTGCTCGCCCTCTTCACGCTCGCCACCTATAACCTGATCTCGTCCTACGTCGGCCGCGCCTTCATCGCCATCCGCGACTCGGACATCGCGGCGGAGGTCAACGGCGTCAACCTGACGCGCTACAAGCTCCTGGCCTTCGCCATCTCATCCTTCTACACGGGCGTCCACGGCGCCCTCTACGCCCAGGTCCTGGGGCACATCGAGCCGCAGATCTTCAACATCTCCGAGTCCATCACCCTCTTCGTGGCCGTCATCATCGGCGGCGTCGCCTCGATCGAGGGCGCCATCCTCGGCGCGGCCTTCGTCACGCTCGTGCCCAAGCTGCTCTCCAACTTCCGCGAGTTCGTGCCGGTGGTCTTCGGCCTGACCATCCTGATCGTGCTGATCTTCGAGCCGCTCGGTCTCTTCGGCCGCTGGCTCAAGACCCGCCTGTATTTCCAGCTCTGGCCTTTCAGGTGAGCGCGTGGACAAGTTCCTCCAGTACTCGCTGACCGGCCTCTCCGCGGGAAGCCTCTACGCTCTCGTGGCGCTCGGCGTCGTGCTCATCTACCGCTCGACCCGCGTGCTGAACTTCGCGCACGGCGATATCGCGACGTTCGGGACCTTCGTCGCGTTCTCGCTGCTCTCCGACAAGTTCTCCTTCCCCGTGGCGCTGGTGCTCTCGCTGGCGGCCGGCGCGGCGGTGGGCATCGCCTTCTACTTCGTGGTGCTGGTGAAGGCGCAGCGGCGGGGGGCGAACCTCCTCAGCATGATCATCCTGACCCTGGGGCTGGCGCTCATCATCCAGGGGCTGGTGGTCTGGAAGTGGGGCGCCGAGCCCGTCGCGCTGCCCTTTCCGATCTCCGACACCAAGACGTACAAGATGGGGGCGGTGGTGGTGAGCCAGCTGTCGCTGGCGACCATGGCCGCGGGGCTCGTCGGCAGCCTGCTGCTCTACCTCCTCGTCCAGAAGACGCGGCTCGGCCTGGCCATGCGCGCGACCTCCGAGAACGTCATGGCCGCCCAGACTCTCGGCATCCCGACCCGGATGGTCCTGTCCGTCTCTTGGGGGGTGGCGTCCGCCCTCGGCGTCGTGGCGGGTATCTTTCTCGCGCCCGCGCTCCTGCTCGACCCGTTCTTCATGCTCGACCCGTTCCTGAAGGGTTTTGCCGCCGCGGTGCTGGGCGGTCTCAACAGCCTGCCCGGCGCCGTCCTGGGCGCGCTCATCCTCGGCGTGGCCGAGAGCCTGACCGGGGCCTACCTGAGCATCCAGTTCAAGAACACCCTCGCCTTCGTCATCATCATCGTGGTCCTGCTCATCCGCCCCGAAGGCCTCCTCGGCAAGGAGTTCAAGGAACGCGTGTAAGCCTTCGATTTGCCTTCGTCGGCGGGTTCGGCTAGACTCTCGCTGAACAGCCGTTCATTGAGCGCCGGGAGGCACGATGGAGCGTCAGATCGCGTATGACAAGCTGGCCCGCGAGGACCGCTTCGTCCGGATGCGGGCCCGGGAGGTCGCGGAGAGCAAGGTCTCCCAGGGGCTCACGCCCTTCCCCGAGTTGACGAGCCGCGAGTCCATCAAGGAGCGCGCCCACGGCATCCTGGTCGGCGAGATGCAGGCCATGGAGGGCGCCGGCCGCAGTGTCTACGACTTCCCCGACGCGCCGTGGGAGTTCACCATGGACATGGCGCGCCAGGTCTGGGACGAGTCCCGCCACGTCGAGATCTACATCCGCCTCCTCGAGCACCTCGGCGGCTACATCGGCGAGTACCCAGAGACGACCATCCTCTGGCGCTGCGCCTGCGCCGAGGACGCCGCCGCGCGCGTGGCCGGCGTCAACCGGGGCCTCGAGGGCCTGGCCTGCGACGTCTTCAACCAGCTGGTCTACATCGGCCGGAAAATGGGCGACCCCATCCTGGAGCGCGCCGTGGACTTCGTGCTGGCCGACGAGATTACCCACGTGCGGATGGGCTCGAAGTGGCTGACGAAGCTGACGGAGGGCGACCCGGAGCGCCGGCGCAAGGCGATCGAGTTCCAGGAGACCATCGACGAACGTTTCAACCTCGGCGGCGCCAGGCAGCTGGGTGACCACGAGGTCGTGCCCATCTCGATCGCGATCGAGGCCCGGAAGCTCGCGGGCTTCACCGACGAGGAGATCGAGCGCCTGATCAAGACGACACAGCGCTCCCAGGTCTACTGATCCCCCAGAGCACTGATTCCAAAGAGCCCTGATTCCCATGCAGATCCTCGAAGGTCACTTCTCGGCGGACGACTCCGCCCGCCTCTGCCGCAACTACCGCTACGCCGCCGAGCGCATGACGCGCATCATGGCCGGCTGGATCGCGCTCACGCCTGAGCTCTCGGCCAAGCTCCTGCTCGGCCGCCACGTCTGGGACAACGCCCAGCACACGGATGCGTGGGGCAGGCGGCTGCCGGAGTTGCGCGCTCACGCCCAGGAATCCGAGCCGGCCAACGACACCTTCGTCGCGTTCATGGATGCCATCGAGGCCCCCGAGGCGCCGGGTGAGACCGCCGAGCGTCTGGCCGGCGTCTACCGCGTGCTCAAGCCGCACCTGCTCGCCGTATACGTGAGGCACCTCGAGAGCGCCAATCCGATCTACGAGCCGCCCACGTGCAGGATTCTCGCCCGCTGCATCGAAGACGAGCGGCGCCACATCGGGGCCGGCGAGACCATCCTCCGCCATCTCGCCGCGGCGCCCGAGGTGCAGGCGCGCGTCGCGGCCTGGCAAGCGAAGCTTGCGGGGATGCTCGAGGCCGCCCTTGGCGTGGCGGGGCAGGGGGTGCCTCCGACTGCGGGCGCGCACGCGAGCGCGACTCCGCCCATATCGGACGACGCGAGCGAGTTCATCCGTCTCGAGCGCGCCGGTGAGAAGTGGTCCATCCCGGAGGACCTCGAGACGCGCGCACGCGCCTTCGGCGACGCTCTCGTCGCCTGCGACGGCGTCGCGCTGGGCCGGTTTCTCGACGCAGCGCCCGACGCGGCCCTGCTGCTGGCCCTCAACGATGTCCGTCTCGCGCGGCACCACATGGCCGCCTTCGCGAAGTTGGGCCGCCACCGCATCGTGAAGTATCGGCTCGAGGGCGCGCGCGGCACCGTCACGCTCAACGCCCGCTGGGAGCAGGGCGAGGCCGGATGGCGGGTCGGCGCCCTCGATCTGGTCAAGATCGAGCAGTCCCAGCCCGCCTGAGCGTGCTCGAGAGCGTCCTCGTCGCCAACCGCGGGGAGATCGCCCGCCGCATCTTCCGCGCCTGCAGGGCCCTCGGTATCCGCACGATCGCCGTCTACTCCGAGGCCGACGCCGACTGGCCCCACGCGCGTGAAGCCGACGAAGCCGTCCTGATCGGCCCCGCGCCCGCCCGGGAGAGCTATCTCAGCGTCGAGCGCGTACTCGAGGCCGCGCGCCGGACAGGCGCCGGGGCGATCCATCCCGGCTACGGCTTCCTCTCCGAGAACTGGGGATTCGCCAAGGCGTGCGAGGAGGCGGGGCTCGTCTTCGTCGGGCCTCCATGGCGCGTGATCCAGCAGATGGGCGACAAGGTCGGTGCGAGGCGCCAGATGCTCTGGGCCGGCGTGCCCGTCGTGCCCGGCAGCGAAGGCCCCGTCGCCTCGCTCGACCTGGCCCGGCAGACTGCGGGGGAGATCGGCTACCCGGTGATGCTGAAGGCCGCGGCAGGCGGAGGCGGTATCGGCATGGTCAAGGTCGCAGACGAATCGGCGCTCGCGCAGGCGTACGCGACGGCCGAGCGCCGCGCGCAGGCGGCCTTCGGCTCGGCCGCGCTCTTCGTGGAGCGCTATCTCACCGAGCCGCGCCATGTCGAGGTGCAGGTCTTTGGCGACGGAGGCGGGCAGGTGGTGCACCTGCACGAGAGGGAGTGCTCGATCCAGCGGCGCCACCAGAAGCTCATCGAAGAGAGCCCGGCTCCGTGCCTGCCGCAGGGCCTCAAGGAGCGCCTGACGGCGGCGGCCGTCCAGGGCGCCAGGTCGGTCGGCTACGTCAACGCCGGGACGATGGAGTTCATCGTCCAGGGTGAGGAGTTCTACTTCCTGGAGATGAACACGCGGCTTCAAGTAGAGCACCCCGTGACCGAAGAGGTGACGGGGCTCGACCTCGTCCAGGCTCAGTTAAAGGTGGCGTCCGGGGAGGCCCTGCCGTGGCGCCAGGAGGATATTCTCCAGCGCGGCGCCGCCATCGAGTGCCGCATCTACGCTGAGGACCCGGCCAAGAACTTCATGCCCTCGCCGGGGACGATTACACGCTGGAGCCCGCCCCAAGGCCCCGGCATCCGCCTCGAAAGCGGGGTCGCCGAAGGCTGCCAGGTTTCGGTACACTACGACCCGTTGCTGGCCAAGCTGGTGGCCGCGGGCGCGACGCGCGAGGAAGCGATCGCCCGCATGGAGGCGGCGTTGAGAGCCTTCGTCGTCGAGGGGCCCAAGACCGCCATTCCGTTCCACCTGCGCGTGATGCGAAGCGCGGCGTTCCGCGAGGGACGCACCCATACCCAGATGGTCGAACAAGGAGCGTTCAATGGCTGAAGACGTCAAGGCGCACATCACGGGCGTGGTCTTCCAGATCACGAGCAAGGTCGGCGACTCGCTGGCAGCTGGAGATCCCGTGATCGTGCTGGAGTCCATGAAGATGGAGATCCCGGTGGAGGCGCCGCGGGCCGGCAAGGTGAAGGAGATCAAGGTGGCCGAGGGGCAGACCGTGCAGGAAGGCGACACGGTCGCCGTCCTGGACTAGGAGGCGGACCATGGAGCTCGAGCTGGACCGTGAGCTGATTCGGGGTATCTGGGGCTATCACTGGTGGGGCAACCGCAAGCACTTCGACGAGGTGGCGGCGCTGGGCGAAGATACGGCCAGGAAGGAAGTCGGCAAGCAGTTCAGCTTCCCGACGCTCAAGGGCATGCTCGCCCACATCTACGGCGCCGACCGGATCTGGCTCGAACGCTGGAAGGGAAATTCGCCGACCAAGCTCTACGGCGACGCCGACTTCGCGAGCCTGGCTGATCTCAGGAAGAGCTGGAACGCGCTCGAGGCCGAGCAGAAGGCCTTCATGACGGCCCTCGGGACGGCAGACCTCAAGAGGACGCTGGACTACAAGGCGACGGACGGCAAGCCCTTCAGCCAGCCGCTCTGGCAGCTCCTCCAGCACGTGGTCAACCACGCGACCCATCACCGCAGCGAGGTCGCGACCATGGTGACCATGACCAAGGGCTCGCCGGCGCCGACCGACATGGTGCTCTACTACCGTCTGCCCAAGGCCTGAAGCCGCTATGGGCATGAAGGATCTGGTTGAAGATCTCAAGGCGCGGCGCGTGCGCGCGCTCGCCATGGGCGGGGCGGAAGCGATCGCCAAGCAGCACGCTGAGGGCAAGCTGACGGTCCGCGAGCGGATCGACCGCCTCTTCGACCCGGGCTCCTTCTACGAGATCGGGCTCCTCGCGACCCACGCCAACATCTCGCCGGCCATGAAGGGCAAGGAGACGCCTGCCGACGGCGTCGTGACGGGCTTCGGCAAGATCAACGGCCGGCCGGCTTCGCTGATCGCCTACGACTTCACGGTGATGGCGGGCTCCATGGGGCGCACGGCCGAGGTTAAGTGCAACCGCGCGCGCGAGACCGCGCTTTCCAAGCGCATGCCGATGATCTGGCTCATCGACTCGGCGGGCGCGCGCATCCAGGAGGCCATCGGCTCCACCTTCGCCCAGTCGGGGTTCCTCTTCCGGGAAGAATCCATCATGTCGGGCGTCGTGCCGATGGTCGCGGCCATGATGGGCCCGGGCGCGGCGGGCACGGCCTATATCCCGGCGCTGTCGGACTTCGTGCCCATGGTCAAGGGCACGAGCCACATGGCCTTGGGCGGCCCGCCGCTCGTCAAGGCCATCGTCGGCGAGGACATCACCGCGGAGGAGCTGGGCGGTTCCAAGGTCCACACGGAGATTTCCGGCGTGGCCGATCTCGAAGTGGCCGACGACGCCGCATGCATCGACGCGATCAAGGAGTACCTGTCCTACTTCCCGGGGTCCAACCTCGAGCAGCCGCCGATCCTGCCGAGCGACGACCCCGCCGACAGGATGGACGAGGCGCTGCTCTCTATCGTGCCCGACAGCGCGCGCCGGGCCTATGACATGAAGAAGGTCATCGCGGCCATCGTGGACCGCGGACACTTCTTCGAGATCAAGCCGGGCTGGGCGAAGAACCTGATCACCTGCTTCACCCGCCTGGGCGGCCGCTCCGTCGGCATCGTCGCCAACCAGCCCATGGTGCTGGGCGGGGCGCTGGACGTGGACTCGGCCGACAAGGCCGCGCGCTTCATCATGCTCTGCGACGCCTTCCACATCCCCCTGGTGTTCCTCCAGGACGTCCCGGGCTTCATGGTCGGCTCCAAGGTCGAGAAGCAGGGGATCATCCGACACGGCGCCAAGATGCTCTACGCCGTCAGCGAGGCGACGGTGCCGAAGGTCACGGTGGTGGTGCGCAAGGCGTACGGCGCAGGCTACTTCGTCATGTGCGGCAAGGCATACGAACCCGACCTGATCGTCGCGTGGCCTACGGCGGAGATCTCAGTGATGGGTCCCGAGGGCGGCACCAACATCATCTTCCGCAAGGAGATCGCCGCCGCCGCCAACCCCGACGAAGAGCGCGCGAGCCGGGTCGAGGAGTTCCGCAAGCTCATCAACCCCTATATCGCCGCCGCCGGCGCCTTCATCGACGACGTCATCGACCCGCGGGAGACCCGGCCCGTCCTGATCCGCGCCCTCGAGATGGCCGCCACCAAGAAGGTCGACCGCCCCTGGAAGAAGCACGGAGTGATGCCGGTATAGCCCGGCCGCGCTACTTCTTGATGAGCTTGGCCCACTGGTCGAGGAGCGGCAGCACTCCCTCGCGCCCCTCGGACGGCAGCCTGAGGATGGCCCGCGTGATGCCGGCAGCCGCGTAGGACTCGAGCATCGCCTCGTCGGGCTTGGCGCCGAAGACGGACGTCGAGATGGTCTTCATGTCGCGCCCGGCCTTGGCGGCGCGAGCCCGGAGGTCCTTGAGGGCCGGCATGATGACCTCGGCCGCGCGGCCGCGCGGGAACCAGCCGTCGCAGAAGTCCACCACGCGCTGGAGCGTGTGGCCGCTCTCGCCGCCCAGGAGGACGGGCGGGTGCGGCTTCTGCGCGGGCTTTGGCCAGGACCAGACCTTGTCGAAGTTGACGTGCTGGCCGTGGAACTCCGCCTCGTCCTTGGTCCAGATCTCCTTCATCGCCCGCACCTGCTCGCCCAGCCGCTTGAATCGGGACGCGAAGACCGTGCCGTGGTTCTCCATCTCCTCCACGTTCCAGCCGCCGCCGACGCCGAACTCGAAGCGCCCGCCCGAGAGCACGTCGAGGCTCGCGACCTCCTTGGCCGTGGTGATCGTGTCGCGCTCGATGATGAGACAGATGCCGGTGCCGATCCGGATGCGCTTGGTCGCCGCCGCGGCGGCCATGAGCGACACGAACGGGTCGAAGGTGTGGGAGTACTCCTTCGGGATCGGGCCGCCGCTCGGGAAGGGGGTGCGCCGGCTCACCGGGATGTGAGTGTGCTCGGGGACGAAGAGCGACTCGAAGCCGCGCGCTTCGGCCTCCCGGGCCAGCTCGTCGATGCGGATCGCGTAGTCGGTGGCGAACATGCAGACGCCGATGTGCATGGAATCCTCCTGGGTGGTCTGGTGTACCGCGGTCGAGGGCAGTCTAGCGGCAGATGGAAGCAAAGTCCAATGCCTGGCAATCCCGTCTCCTGCTACTCTTGAAGCGGGCTCGCGGCGACTGGCTGCGGCGAAGCCGAAGCTGCGCGCCGGGGGAGCGCACCACGCGATGAGCAATGTTCTCGGACGGTGGGGGTGGCAGGTGTATCGCCTCCGCTGGTGGCTGTTCGGCCTCTCGGTCCTCTCGCTTGTTCCTGCGATCATCGTTCTGGCGCAAGGCGCCAGGCTCGAAGCCGGCACCGTGCTCGCGACCACGCAGTCGGGACGCGCCGCCGACCTGATGGCGCGGCAGCTGCCCGGGCAGCCCGTCTCCTTCGACCTGATATTCAGCAGCCCCACGCTGCGCGCCACCGATCGCGCGTTCCGGGAAGAGGTGGCGCGGGCCCTGGCGCCGCTCAAGGCGGACGCGAAGGTCGCGCGGATCCGCACGGCGTACGATGCGGAGCCGCCGGATCCCGCCTATCTCTCGCGCGATAGGCAAAGCACCCGCGCCGTCGTCGAGCTCAAGGCCCGCTCCACGGGCCAGGCCTCGCTGGAGTTCTCGTCGGTTCCCCCCGCCGTGTACGCTTCGCTCCGCGCGCTGGTGCGGTCGGGCACGCTCGACGTGGTGGCGGCCGGCATGGTCCCGCTCAACCACGACTTCGTCGAGGTGGCGAAGCAGGACCTGGAGCGCGCGGAGCTGGTGATCCTGCCGGTGGTGGCCGTCTTCCTGCTCCTGGCCTTCGGCTCGGTGGTAGCGGCCCTGCTGCCTCTAGGCGTCGGGATGCTCGCCATGGTCGGCGGCATGGCGGGCACGACCCTCTTGGCCCGATACATGTCGGTATCCGCATATGCCCCGAACATCGTCACCATGATCGGGCTCGGCGTCGCCATCGACTATTCGCTCTTCATCGTGAACCGTTTCAGGGAGGAGATCGTGCGCCATCCGGTGCCCGAGGCGCTCGCGGCGACGCTGGCGACCACGGGGCGCGCGATCCTCTTTTCGGGCGTGACGGTGGCCATCGGGCTCCTCGGCATGCTGGTGCTGGGGCTGGGCAATATCGGCTCGCTTGGGCTCGCGGGCACCATTGTCGTGGCGCTGTCGGTCGTCTACGGCTTGACCTTCCTTCCCGCGGCCCTGGCCATCCTGGGCCCGCGGGTCAACGCCCTGTCGCTTCCCTTTTTCCGTCCCGCGAAGCTTGGTGCCGGGTCGGGCTTCTGGCATCGACTGGCGGCTTTGGTCATGGCGCACCCGTGGCGCGTCTTTCTACCGGTCGCTGGTTTCCTCCTTCTGCTGGGGCTGCCGTTCCTTCACATCCGGCTCGGCGCGGGTGACGTATCGTCGCTGCCGCCGTGGGCCGAGGCCCGCCGCGGCGCCGAGCTGCTCCGGAAGGAGTTCCCCGGCGAGGGTGCGACGCCCGTCGTCGTGGTGCTCAGGTACGACGACGGATCACCGCTGTCACCCCCGCGCGTGGGACAGGCCTACGACCTGAGCCGCTGGCTCGCGGGGCAGCCCGGAGTCACCGGCGTGCAGAGTGTGATGGACCTCGCTCCGGACATGAGCCGCGAGGACTACCAGCGGATGGTCAAGGTGCCGACCGCCCTGTGGCCTGAGGAGATGCAAGCCGCCGTGGCGCGGGTCGTCGGCGAGCGCATCATGATTCTCGCGGTATCCACGGACCTGCCGGCCGGCAGTGATGAGGCGCGCGCCCTCGTCCACGCCATCCGCGCCTCACACCCGCCGGTGGACGGCGAGCTGCTCGTGACGGGCCCAACGGCCTTCGACCTGGACTTCATGAGGGTCGTGGCTGACAACGCCCCGCTCGCCATCGCCCTCGTCGTCGTCGCGACCTACCTGGCGCTGCTGGTGCTGCTTCGGTCCGTGCTGCTGCCCCTCAAGGCCGTCGTCGTGAACCTCTTGTCCATCAGCGCCTCGTACGGGGCCCTCGTCTGGATCTTCCAGGAGGGCCACTTGGCCCAGTGGCTCCACTTCACTCCTGGGCCGATCCAGACCGCCACGCCCATCATCATGTTCTGCCTGATCTTCGGCTTGTCGATGGACTACGAGGTCCTCCTGCTCAGCCGCGTGCGGGAAGAGTACGAGCGCACAGGAGACAATGTGCTGGCCGTGGGCGCGGGGCTGGAGCGGACCGGCCGGCTGATCACGTGGGCCGGGGCCATCATGGCGGGAGTCTTCTTCGCCTTTGCGCTCGCCGACTCGGTGATCATCAAGGCCGTGGGCATCGGGATCGGCATCGCCGTCATCCTGGACGCCACCGTGGTGCGTGCCCTGCTGGTGCCGGCGACGATGCGGCTGATGGGGCGGTGGAACTGGTGGGTGCCGGCGCCGCTCGCGCGCCTGTGCCGGTGGGGGTCAGCGCCCGCCGCCCGCGGGTGCTCCACGGGCGGCGGGTAGGGGATCAGTTCTCGACGAAGGCCTTGAGCGCCCGGCCGCGCAGCGGGTGGCGCAGCTTGCGGAGCGCCTTGGTCTCGATTTGGCGGATGCGCTCGCGGGTGACCGAGAAGCGCTTGCCGACTTCCTCCAGCGTGTGCTCGCCCTCTTCGCCGATGCCGAAGCGCAGGCGCAGGATCGTCTTCTCCTTGGGTGAGAGCATGCCGAGGGCCCGCTCCACCTGATTCGTCAGGTCCTGGCTGATCAGGGTGTCGTTCGGCGACTCGGTGCTCTTGTCCTCCAGGAAGTCTCCCAGCTCCGAGTCCTCGCCGATCGGCGTCTCGAGCGAGAGCGGCTTGCGCGAGGACTCGAGGATCAGGCGGACCTTCCGCGCGGGCACGCCGGTCCTCTTGGCGAGCTCTTCGGGCGTCGGCTCGCGGCCCATCTCGTTGACGAGGGCGCGGTTGACACGCGAGATGCGGTTCAGCGTCTCGACCATGTGCACCGGGATGCGGATGGTGCGCGAATGGTCGGCGATGGCGCGCGTGATGGCCTGGCGAATCCACCAGGTCGCATAGGTCGAGAACTTGAACCCGCGCCGGTACTGGAAGCGGTCCACCGCCTTCATGAGGCCGATGTTGCCTTCCTGGACCAGGTCGAGGAGCGTCAGCTCGCTGCCGAGGTAGCGCTTGGCGACCGAGACGACCAGCCGCAGGTTGGCCTCCATCAGCTCGCGCTTGGCCTGGCGCACGATGCGGTCGTGCCCTTCGATCTCGTGGAGCGCGGCCTGGAGCGCCTTCTTGCCCAGCCCGATCTCGCCCTCGAGGGCGCGGATGTCCTTGGGTGTCCGGAGCTCGGCGAGGCGCTTCGCCTGGCGGCGGACGTCGCCGACCAGCCGGTCCACGAGCGCGGGCTTGAGCGGGAGCTTCTCGACCGCGGTCTGGATCGCGGCGCGGTTCTGCGCGACCCACTTGTGGTAGTTCGCGCGCGTGGTCTTCCCGCGGCGCTTGTCGTGGAGCGGCTCCTGCAGCCGTTCGATCTCGCGCTCGAGCCGCCGGATGCGCGTGAAGACCGCCAGCAGGGGCTTGATCTCGTCGGGCTTGGGTAGGCCGCCCTCGGGCAGCACGATGACCTCGTCCAGCCCGAGCTCGGCGTGCCGGATCCGGTCCACCAGGGCCAGCATCTGCGTTGTCGCCACGGGAATGCCCGCCAGCGCCCGGCGGAGCTGGATCTGGCCCACTTCGATCCGGCGGCCGAGGCTGACTTCCTGCTGGGCCGTCAACAGATGGACCTTGCCGATTTCCTTGAGGTAGAGGCGGACGGGATCCTCGGCCGGGGCCGCGCTGGGTCGCAGCGCTTCCTCGGACAGGGCAGGGGTTTCCTCGAGGACGACGGCCGCGGCCTTCTCCTCGTCCTCGAGCTCGACCCCGGACGGCTCAGCCTCAACCCTGGGTAGGGCGCCCTTCCGCAGCCTGGACTTTGGCTGAGCGAGAGCGGCCTCCGAATGGATGGCCTCAGGGGATTCTGGATCGCCAGCTTCTCTGAACGTCATGCTCGTATGATCTCCTCTGCCGTTTTAGATGCTTACGAACGCCCGCCGGTTGCGGGATTCTCCCTCGGGAATAAAACTCCCGCGGCCGCGCCGGCGTTCCGTAATCCGGCGTTTTTGTTGTTGACGGCGCCCAGCCGGGCTTTATTCTCGGCCGCGTGGTGGGTTAGGACGTTTCTCTCGGGCAGATCGTTTACGCGAACTCGGCCGTGATCTCCCGCGAGTTCGCCGCCCTGGCGCTCGACCTCCTGCGGCGATCCCTCTAGCTTTGACTAGGGTTGACGCTCGAGTAGGAGATCGAAGCCCACGCCGACTTCGTCCTTGACCGGAAGGAGTAGATACTGCGGAGGCTTGATGCCGAAGTCGCTCATCTTGAAGCGGCTCTCGCCTCGCACCCAGAGCCGCCCCTGCTTCAGGCGGACGCGTCCCGAGAAGCGCTTCACGCGCTCGACCCCCGCGATGGACAGCCGTCCCTGGATGGTCAGCAGCGTGTCGGTGTGCTCCGCGGCGCCCGGGGGAAACGAGGGCGCCTCGATGGTCTGGATCACGAAGTACATGGTCGGGTGGCGGTCGGCAGCCAGCGCCTTCCACATCTCCTTGTCGCGCCCCTCGTTGCCGGTGCTGATGCCGAGCACTTGCACGGTCAGGTTGCCGCTGACGCCCTGGCTCAGATCGGCGGCGTCCGCCTCGAACTCGCCCGAAAGGTCGCGGCCGAAGCCGCTGAAGTCGGCCGGCGGGAAGACCGCGTCGAAGGACACGAGGCTCTGTCCTCGGACCGGCATCCAGCGGGCCGGCTCGGCGAAAGCCGGGGACGCTCCCAGCGGTACTAGGAGGACGAGCCACGCGAGGGCTCTACTCGAGCGCATGGGCGTGGATAGCACGGCCGCGCCGCACGGGTCAATCGGGAGGGACGGGCTCGAGCCCGGGAATTTGGTTGACACGACCCAAGGAAGGGTCCTATCGTGAAAAACCCACATATGACCGCATGTTTGCGGGAGTTGGACTGATGGCCGTCGCGCCGAGCGCTTCCTACAGCTTCACGGTCCGCCTGGCGATCCTGAACCGCACCGGCATGCTGGGACGGGTCACGATGGTCATCGGCAAGGCCGGTGGTGACATCGGCGCGGTAGACCTGGTCGAGATGACGCGCGACCGCGTCTTCCGAGACATCACGATCAAGGCGCGGGACAGCGAGCATGGCCAGGGCATCATCGACAAGCTGCGCCGCCTCAATGGCGTCAAGATCGCCAACATCTCGGACCGCACGTTCCTCATGCATCTCGGCGGCAAGATCGAGGTGCGTAGCAAGGTGCCGATCAGGACGCGCGACGACCTTTCCATGGCCTATACGCCGGGCGTGGCCCGCGTGTGCCTGGCGATCAAGGAAGACCCGCAGCGCGCCTTCTCGCTGACCATCAAGCAGAACACCGTCGCCATCGTCACCGACGGCACCGCGGTGCTCGGGCTTGGCGACATCGGCCCCGAGGCGGCCATGCCGGTCATGGAGGGCAAGGCCATGCTCTTCAAGGAGCTGGCCGGGGTGGACGCTTTCCCCATCTGCCTCGACACCAAGGACCCCGACAAGATCGTCGAGACCGTGAAGATCATCGCCCCCGCCTTCGGCGGCATCAACCTCGAGGACATCTCGGCCCCGCGCTGCTTCGAGGTCGAGGCGCGGCTGCGCAAGGAGCTGGACATCCCGGTCTTCCACGACGACCAGCACGGCACGGCCGTCGTCGTCATGGCGGCGCTCCTGAACGCGCTCAAGATCGTCCGCAAGGACCCGAAGCGTCTCAAGGTCGTCGTCTGCGGCGTGGGCGCGGCCGGCACGGCCGTGATCAAGATGCTCCAGGCGCACGGTGTCAGGCACATCATCGGGGTGGACGAGCACGGGACGATCTACCGCGGGCGCACTGTGGGCATGGACTTCATGAAGACGTGGGTCAGCGAGGCGACCAACCCCCAGCAGGTCAAGGGCAAGCTGGCCGACGCGATGCGGGGCGCGGACGTCTTCATCGGCCTCTCGGTGCCGGGCGCCTTGAGCCTACGCGACCTCAAGCGCATGGCGCGCGACCGCATCGTCTTCGCCATGGCCAACCCGGTGCCCGAGATCCAGCCCGAGGAGGCGCTGCGCCACGTGCGGGTCATGGCCACCGGGCGCAGCGACTACCCGACCCAGAGCAACAACGGGCTCTGCTTCCCCGGCTTGTTCCGCGGGCGCCTCGACATCCGCGCCCGGCTCGTCAACGACGAGATGAAGCTCGCGGCGGCGCATGCCATCGCCTCCTGCGTGGCCAAGCAGGAGCTCGGGCCCGAGTACATCATTCCCAGCGTGTTCAACAAGAAGGTCGCCCCGGCCGTGGCGAGCGAGGTCGCCCGCGCGGCGCAGCGGACCGGCGTCGCCCGCCGCCGCGCGCGCGCCGACTCGCCCATCTGGTCCTGAGCGCCGTGCGGGCCGTGGGCGAGCCGCGCTGGTCCGTGATCATCCCCGCCTACAACGAGGCGCTGCGCCTGCCCGTGTACCTCGGCGAGGTCATCGCCTACTTCGACGGGCGTGACGAGCCGTACGAGATCCTGGTGGTGGACGACGGCAGCCGCGACGAGACGGCCGCGCGAGTGCTCGAAGCGCAGGCTGCGAATGCCTCGGTGACGCTCCACCGCCTGGCCGCGAACCACGGCAAGGGCTTCGCCGTCCGGGCGGGCATGCGCGCGGCGCGCGGCGAGCTCCGGCTCATGGCCGATGCCGACGGCGCCACGCCCATCGGCGAGGTCAAGCGCCTCGAGGCGGCGATCCACGCGGGCGCCGATGTCGCCATCGGCTCGCGCGCCCTGGCCGACCCGTCGGTGAGCCGGCACGTGCGGCTGCACCGGAAGCTTTCGGGCGACGTCTTCAACTTCCTGGTGAGACGGCTGGGCGTCCCCGAGGTCAGCGACACGCAGTGCGGCTTCAAGCTCTTCCGGGGCGCCGCCGCCGAGGCGCTGTTCGGGGAGCTGCGGACGGAGGGCTTCGGCTTCGATGTGGAGCTGCTCCTCCTGGCGCGCCGGCTCGGCTATCGGGTGACGGAGGTCGCCATCAACTGGGCCGACCAGCCGGGCTCGAAGGTCGGCGTGCTCACGGACGGCCCGCGGATGCTGGTTCAAATCCTGGCGGCGCGCCGGCGGCTGGCGCGGATCGGGGAGACGCGGCGGTGACGTCGAAGCGCTCACAGGTCATCGAGCCCTTTCTTGCTGTCGAGGTCTTCCAGCGTGCGCAGGAGCTCGAGCGCGAGGGCAAGGACATCATCCATCTCGAGTTCGGCGAGCCCGACTTCGACACCCCGCCGGTGATCCGCGAAGCGGCCGAGAAGGCGCTCAAGGACGGCCGGACGCGCTACGCGCACAGCCTGGGACTCGTCCCGCTGCGGGAGGCGATCGCGGAGCACTACCGCGCGCGCTACGGCGTCACGGTCTCGCCGGAGCAGGTGCTCGTGACCGCCGGGACCTCGCCCGCCATGCTGCTGCTCTTCTCGAGCTTGCTCGACCCGGGCGACCAGGTGCTGCTCACCGACCCGCGATACGCCGTCTACCCGAACCTGGTCCGCTATCCGGGCGGCGAGTGCGTCGAGGCGCCGACCTGGGAGGAGGACGGCTTCCAGTGCCGGCCCGCAGAGTTCGCGTCCCGCCTGTCGTCCCGGACGCGGGCCGTCCTCATCAACTCGCCCGCCAACCCCACCGGCTCGGTGATGACCGCCGAGACCCTCAAGGCGGTGGCGGGGCTCGGTCCCTGGATCGTCTCCGACGAGATCTACCATGGCCTGACCTACGAGGGAGCCGAGCACACCATCCTCGAGTACACGGACCATGCCTTCGTGCTCAACGGCTTTTCGAAGGCGTACGCCATGACGGGGTGGCGGCTCGGGTATGTCATCGCGCCGCGCGAGTTCATGCGCGCGCTCCAGACCGCGCACGGCAACTTCTTCATCTCCACCAACGAGTTCGTCCAGTGGGCGGCGCTCGCGGCGCTGACGGAGGCTGGGGAGGACACCGCGCGCTTCCGCACGATCTTCGACCAGCGGCGGCAGGCGATGGTGGCGGGGCTCAGGCGCATCGGGCTCGGTGTCGCGGTGCCGCCGACGGGCGCCTTCTATGTCCTGGCCAATGCCAAGCGCTTCGGAGCGGACTCCAAGACCCTTGCCTTCGACATCCTGGAGCACGCGCACGTAGGGGTAACGCCCGGGGTGGACTTCGGCAGCCGCGCCGAGGGGTTCCTCCGTTTCTCCTACTCCAACTCGCTCGGGCGCATCGAGGAAGCCGTCGAGCGAATCGGGCGGTACCTGCGGGAGCGGCGGCCATGACGGCTGCCGAGTGCGTCATGTGCGCGCGTGTCGCCGCCGAAGGCCCGCTCTTCATCGCCGACCTCGGAACGAGCCGCGCCTATCTCAACGAAGACCAGTTCTTCCCCGGCTGGGTCTTCGTCGTGCTCAAGCGCCACGCCGTCGAGCTGTACGACCTCGAGGCCGGCGAGCGGGCGGCGCTCATCGAGGACGTGAACCGCGTGGCGCAGGCGCTGGCGCAGGTCTATCGGCCCGTGAAGATGAACTACGAGCTGCTCGGCAACCAGGTGCCGCACATCCACTGGCACCTGGTGCCGCGCCTTCCGGACGACCCCGAGCCCCGCTGGCCGGTGTGGCGCGTGTCTCACGACTCCAAGCCGCTTCCGGCCGGCGAGGCCGCGCGGCGCGTCGCGCTGATCCGCGTGGCGCTCGCGTAGAGCGCGCCACCGTGCCCGAGCCGGCGCAGGCGAAAAGGGCAAGGGCCGCCAAGATCCTGGCGCGGCTCGGGAAAGCCTATCCCGACGCCGGGATCGAGCTGCGATTCAGGACTCCGCTCGAGCTCCTGGCGGCGACCATTCTCTCGGCGCAGTGCACCGACGAGCGGGTCAATGCCGTGACGGCGGCGCTCTTCGACCGCTATCGCAAGGCGGAGGACTTCGCCCGGGCCCACCCGCCCACGCTCGAGCGGGAGATCCACTCGACGGGCTTCTTCAAGGCCAAGGCGCGCTCGCTCGTCGGGATGGGCCGGGCCCTCTGCGAGCGCCACGGCGGTGACGTGCCGCGAACCGTCGACGAGCTGACGGCGCTGCCGGGTGTAGGCCGGAAGACGGCCAACGTCGTCCTCGGAAACGCCTTCGGCATTCCGGCCCTGGCCGTGGACACCCACGTCACCCGCGTATCACAGCGGCTCGCGCTCACGCGGGCCGACGAGCCTCTGAAGATCCACGACGATCTTTGCGCGCTCATCCCGAAGCCGAAGTGGACCCGGGCGACCCATCTTCTGATCATCCACGGGCGGCGTACCTGTGGCGCGCGCAAGCCCGACTGCCCCCGCTGCCCGGTTCTGGCCATGTGCCCCTGGTCCGGCAAGACGCGGGCAGAGCGTGGTTGACTCAGCTGCCGATTTCCTATAGCATTACCCGTTGACAATTTCCGGAAGAGCGAACGCCAAGTAGCTGACTTCTAAAGCAGGAGAAGGACTGAGATCATGGCGACGGTAATGCCGAAGGAAGACGAGATCGAGCGGAAGTGGTTCGTGGTGGACGCCAGCGGCAAGGTACTGGGAAGGCTGGCCAGCCGGGTGGCGCACGTGCTGCGCGGCAAGCACAAGCCCACGTTCGCTCCAAACCTCGACGTGGGCGACCACGTGGTGGTGATCAACGCCGAGAAGATCCATCTGACGGGACGCAAGCTCACCGACAAGATGTACCGGTGGCACTCCGGCTATATCGGCGGTCTGCGCGAGGTGAGCGCGGAGCGCATGCTCAAGAGCCATCCCGAGCGCGTGGTCGAGTGGGCCATCCAGGGCATGCTCCCCAAGGGGCGCCTCGGCCGGGCCATGGCACGCAAGCTCAAGGTCTACAAGGGATCCGATCACCCGCACGCCGCGCAGAAGCCGGAAGCCCTGCCGACCGGCGGCCGGACCAAGAACTGACGCAGGGTCCAAGAGGAGAGCGAATGGCCGCAGCGACGCAGTTCTACGGTACGGGAAGGCGGAAGACGTCGGTGGCGCGCGTATGGCTCCGGCCGGGTGGCGGCCGGATCCTGGTCAATCGCCGCCCATTCGAGGACTACTTCCCGCGGGAGACGCTGCGCATGATCATCGCGCAGCCGCTCCAGGTGACGAACACCTTCGGGACCTTCGACGCCACCATCAACGTGGGCGGCGGGGGGCCGTCGGGCCAGGCAGGCGCGGTGCGCCACGGCATCGCCCGGGCGCTGCTCGAGTTCGACGTCAACCTGCGGCCGACGCTCAAACGGGCGGGCCTTCTCACGCGCGACCCGCGGATGAAGGAGCGCAAGAAGTACGGCCAGCCGGGCGCGCGGTCGAAGTTCCAGTACTCCAAGCGGTAGGCGCCGTGCTGCGCGTGGCGGTTGCCGGGGCGAGCGGCTACATGGGGGCGGAAGCCCTCCGCCTGCTCTGCGTCCACCCCAAGCTCCAGCTGGTCGCGGTGACATCCGAGCGGCTGGCCGGCGAGCGGCTCGACAAGGTCTTCC
The DNA here is from genome assembly GCA_030647435.1 of Candidatus Rokuibacteriota bacterium. Lineage (NCBI taxonomy): Bacteria > Candidatus Rokuibacteriota > Candidatus Rokuibacteriota bacterium. The sequence goes on along the minus strand of JAUSJX010000098.1, from coordinate 46,531 downwards.
CGCACCTGCGCGGCCTCTCGGCGCTGGTGTTCAGCGAGCTCGACCCCGCGCGCATCAGCGACGAGGCCGACCTCGTCTTCCTCGCGCTGCCGCACATGGAGTCCCAGCGTGCGGTGCCCGTCCTCCGGAAGCACGGCCGCAAGGTCATCGATCTCTCGGCCGACTACCGGCTGCGCGACGGCGCGCTCTACGCGACCTGGTACAAGGCGGGCCACATCGACGCCGCAGGGCTCGGGGAAGCCGTGTACGGCATGCCGGAGCTGTACAGGAAGGCCATCTCGGGCGCCTCGCTCGTGGCCAACCCCGGCTGCTACGCCATGGGCGCGATCCTGGCGACGGCGCCGCTGCTCAAGAGCGGGCTCGGGCGGGTCGAGGGCATCGTGATAGACGGCAAGTCGGGCGTGACGGGGGCAGGGGCGCAGGGGCGGACGATCGACCCCATGTACCTGTACGCCGAGGCCAACGAGAACGTGCAGGCGTACGCCATCGGGACTCACCGCCACACGCCCGAGATGGAACAGGAGCTTTCGGCCCTTGCGGGCAAGCCCGTCGTGGTCGGCTTTACTCCACATCTTGTGCCGCTCAACCGCGGCATCCTGATCACGGCCTCGGTGCCGCTCGCGAAGAGCGCGGGCACGGCCGACCTCCTCGCCCTCTACCGCGAGTTCTACGCGGGCGAGCCCTTCGTGCGGGTGCTGCCCGAGGGTGAGCGGCCGACGACCCGCTCCGTGACCGGTTCCAACTTCTGCGACATCGCCGTCGTCTCCGATCCGCGCACGGGGCGCGCCGTCTGCGTCTCGACCCTGGACAACCTGGGCAAGGGCGGCTCGGCCAACGGCATCCAGAACCTCAACATCATGATGGGGTGGGACGAGCGGACGGGTCTCGAAGCGCCACCGGTGTACCCGTAGGGTCCGCATGGCGGACATGCAGTGGCTCGACGGAGGCATCACGGCCGTCCCGGGCATCCTGGCCTCGGGCATGGCGGCCGGCATCAAGCCCAGCGGCAAGAAGGACCTCGCCCTGATCTACTCCTCGGCGCCCGCGCGGGCCGCCGCGGTCTTCACCACCAACCAGGTCAAGGGCGCGCCGGTGGTCGTTTCGCAGGAGCACATCCGCGACGGCCGGGCCCAGGCCATTCTCGCCTCGAGCGGCTGCTCGAACGTCTGCACGGGTGAGCAGGGGATCAAGGACGCTCGCGAGATGACCAAGACGGTCGGCGAGCTCCTGCGTATCAAGCCCGGCCAGGTGCTGATCGCCGCGACGGGGGTGATCGGCCAGCCGCTGCCGATGGACAAGATCCGCGCGGCGCTGCCGAAGCTCGTCAAGGGTCTCTCGCCCCAGGGCGGCCGGAGCGCCGCCGAGGCGATCATGACGACCGACACGCGGATCAAGGAAGCGGCCCTCCGGATCGAGATCGGCGGGCGCCCGATCACGATCGGGGGCATCGCCAAGGGCGTGGGCATGCTCGAGCCGCACCTCGCGACGATGTTCTGCTTCCTGGCGACGGACGCGATGGTCGCCTCGGACGCGCTGCCGAGGGTGCTCAAGCGGGCGGTCGACGGGTCGCTCAACCGGATCACGGTGGACGGGGACCAGTCCACGAGCGACACGGTCGCGGTGCTGGCGAACGGGCTCGCGGAGAACGCGCCGCTCGAGCGCGGCAGCCGGGGCCTGCGGGAGTTCGCGCGCGGGCTCGAGGCTGTCGTGGCGAAGCTCGCGCGCATGCTTGTGGCCGATGGCGAGGGCGCGACCAAGGTGGTCGAGGTGAGCGTGAGCGGGGCGCGGACGCGGCGCGAGGCGCTGCTGGCCGCGCGATCGGTCGCGAACTCGCCGCTCGTCAAGACCGCGGTCAACGGCGCCGACCCCAACTGGGGCAGGATCATGATGGCGCTGGGCAAGTCGCCGGCCCGCGTGGCGCAGGACAAGGTTGCGATCAGCGTAGGCGACGAAGCGCTGGTGGAGAAGGGCATGCTCAAGGCGGGCGCGCGGCTCGACAAGATCCGCGCGCTCATGGCGGAGCCCGAGTATTCGATCAGCATAGACCTGGGTCTCGGCCGCGGCCAGGACCGGGTGTGGACATCGGATCTCAGCGAGGAGTACGTCCGGATCAACGGCAAGTACACGACCTAGCAACAGGCAGTCTAAATCGCACGATCGCGAGCTTCGGTCCCTGCGGCATGCGCCGCAGGGGAGTGCAAGGCACGGACCTTGCCGCTCCCGATCGGAGGCCAACCGAAGAGGAGAATGAGATGGCGGCACTGACCATGAAGGAGCTGCTGGAGGCCGGCGTGCACTTCGGCCACCAGACGAAGCGCTGGAACCCCAAGATGCAGAAGTACATCTTCGGGGAGCGCAACGGCATCTACATCATCGACCTCCAGAAGACCCTCAAGAAGTTCCGTGAGGCGTACGCCTACGTGCGCGACCTCGCGGCCGGCGGCGGCACGCTCCTGATGGTCGGCACGAAGAAGCAGGCGCAGGAGACGGTGCTCGAGGAGGCGACCCGCTGCGGCATGTTCTACGTCAACCACCGCTGGCTCGGCGGCACGCTGACCAACTTCGCCACGATCCGCAAGTCCATCGCGCGGCTCAAGAAGCTGGACGAGATGAAGGAGACGGGCGAGTACGATCGGCTGCCGAAGAAGGAAGTCATCGTGCTCGAGCGGGAGCGCGAGAAGCTCCAGCACACACTGGTCGGCATCAGGAACCTGGACCGGCTACCCTCGGCCGTCTTCATCATCGATCCCAAGAAGGAGACGATCGCGGTGGAGGAGGCGCGGCGGCTCGCCATTCCCATCGTCGCCATCGTAGACACCAACTGCGACCCCAGCGGGATCGACTATCCGATTCCGGGCAACGACGACGCCATCCGATCGGTGCGGCTCATCACCTCCCGCATCGCCGACGCGGTGCTCGAGGGCGCCGGCACGCTTGCCAAGGAGACAGCGGCGGCCGACGAGATCCCGGCCTCTCCGGACATGCCCGTGGTGACCGAGGCCGAGATGGCCGCGTCGGCCGAAGCCCCGGCGCAGGCCTGAGGAGCGCGCCCCCAATGGCATCGTCAGCCGAGCTCGTAAGGGAGCTCCGGGACCGCACCGGGGCGGGAGTCATGGACTGCAAGGCGGCGCTCGAGGCCTCGAAGGGCGATCTCCAGGGCGCCGTCGAGCACCTGAGAAAGAAAGGCCTTGCCGACGCGGCCAAGAAGCAGCACCGCGAGGCCAAGGACGGCCTCGTGCACGCCTACATCCACCCGGGCAGCAAGATCGGCGTCCTGGTCGAGGTCAACTGCGAGACCGACTTCGTGGCCCGCACCGGCGACTTCCAGCAGCTGGTCAAGGACCTGGCCATGCAGGTGGCTGCGGCGAGCCCGCTCTACGTCTCGCGGGAGCAGGTGCCGGGGCCCGTGGTGGAGAAGGAGCGCGAGATCTACAGCCAGCAGATGGCCGACCAGAAGAAGCCGCCCCAGGTGATCGACAAGATCATCGAGGGCAAGCTCGAAAAGTTCTTCGCGGGGGTGTGCCTGCTCGAGCAGCCTTTCATCAAGGACGCGACCGGCAAGACCCGGATCAAGGAGATGGTCGACGGTGCGACGGCCAAGATGGGCGAGCGCGTGGTGGTCAAGCGCTTCGTGCGCTTCCAGGTCGGCGCGGACTAGGTCCCATGGCCGACACCCAGGCCCCCGCCGCGTACCGCCGCGTCCTGCTCAAGATCTCGGGCGAGGCGCTGGCGGGCAAGCAGGGCTACGGCATCGACCCCGAGACCATCGGCGGCATCGCGGAGGAGATCCGCGAAGTGATCGACATGGGGGTGCAGCTGGCCGTCGTCATCGGCGGCGGCAACATCTTCCGCGGCATCGCGGCGAGCGCCGGCGGCATGGATCGTGTCACCGGCGACTACATGGGCATGCTCGCCACCGTCATCAACGCGCTGGCGCTCCAGGACGCCATCGAGAAGGCGGGCGTGCCGACGCGCGTGCTCTCTGCCATCGAGATGCGCGCGGTGTCCGAGCCGTACATCCGCCGGCGGGCCATCCGCCACCTCGAGAAGGGGCGGGTGGTGGTCTTCGCCGCGGGCACGGGCAACCCGTTCTTCACGACGGACACCGCAGGCGCCCTGCGCGCGGTCGAGATCGGAGCCGAGGCGCTTCTGAAGGCCTCCAAGGTAGACGGTATCTACACCTCCGACCCGGCCAAGGACCCGAAGGCCGTCAAGCTGGCGCGCGTCGGTTACATCGAGGCGCTCAACCGGGGCCTCGCGGTGATGGACACCACGGCCATCTCGCTCTGCATGGACAACAAGCTGCCCATCGTGGTCTTCGACCTGACTAGGCGGGGCAACATCCGGCGCATCGTCGCCGGCGAGGCGGTGGGCTCCGTCGTCACCAACGACGCCACACCGCCCAAGGGGTAGCGCCATGCAAAACGTCGTCAAGGATCTCGAAACGCGGATGCAGGCGGCCGTCGATCTTCTCGCGCGCGAGTTCTCCGGGGTGCGCACGGGCCGCGCCAACACGGCGCTGCTCGACAACCTCCGGGTCGAGGCCTACGGCAACGTGACGCCGCTCAACCAGCTGGCCTCGCTGTCGGTGCCGGATCCCAAAACGCTCGTCATCCAGCCGTGGGACGCTTCCCAGATAGGGAATATCGAGAAGGCCATCCATAAGTCGGACCTCGGCATCACGCCGTCGTCCGACGGCAAGGTCCTGCGCCTGACCATGCCGACGCTCACCGAGGAGCGCCGCAAGCAGCTGGCGAAGACGGTGGGCAAGTACGCGGAGGATGCCCGCGTGGCGATCCGCAACGTCCGCCGCGAGGCCAACGAGAGGCTCAAGGCCATGGCCAAGGACAAGCACGTCTCACAGGATGAGGAGCGCCGCGGACACGATTCCATCCAGAAGGCGACGGACAAGTTCACCGCCAAGGTGGATGAGCTGGCGAAGAAGAAGGAGCAGGAAATCCTGGCGATGTAGATTATTCGGCGACGGGGGCGACCAGTGACCCTCGTACTCCCTCCGGCGCCTCAATTGCCCTGACGTTCTCCCCGCTTTTGCCCTGTATCGCGGCGATTTGCGTAGAATTTGCCCCCGCCGTCACGTAAAATGGCGCGATATGGCGCTCAAGGCTGGGACCGATGCCGCGGCGGCGGAGTTGACGACACTCGGAGAGCGCGAGCTGCGTGACCGCATCCTCACGCGCCCGCTGCCTCGTCACGTCGCGATCATCATGGACGGCAACGGCCGCTGGGCGACCTCGCGCGGCCTGCCCCGCGTGGCCGGACACAGCGAGGGTGTCAAGGCGGTTCGCAACACCGTCCGGGCTGCGGGCGATGTCGGCATCGGGTACCTGACGCTCTATGCCTTCTCCTCGGAGAACTGGAACCGGCCGAGCCACGAGGTCTCGACGCTGATGAGCCTGCTCGAGCGGTCGATCGACCGGGAGCTGCCGGAGCTCATGGCGCGCAACGTCCGCTTCCGCGTCATCGGCCGCCCGAATGGCGTGCCGCCCGCGGTCCAGCGGCGCATCGGCCACGTGGTAGATGCGACGGCGGCCAACAGCGGGTTGACGCTTGTGATGGCGTTCAACTACGGCGCGCGCGACGAGATCGTGGACGCCTGCCGGCAGCTCGCGCGCGACGTCCGGGACGGGCGGGTCGAGCCCGAGGAGATCGACGAGGTGCGGATCGGCCGCGCGCTCTACACCGACGGCGTCCCCGATCCCGACCTCTTGATCCGCACGAGCGGCGAGATGCGCCTGTCCAACTTTCTGCTCTGGCAGGTCGCCTACACCGAGCTGTGGGTGACGCCCACGCGCTGGCCCGACTTCGGGCCGCGCGACCTCTACCTCGCGGTGGCGGACTTCCAGCAGCGGGACCGGCGCTTCGGGCGCGTGTGATGTCCGAAGCCCGGGGCGTGCCGCTGCAGGCGCCTGTGGACGCCCCCACGCCGTCGCGCATGACCGAGCTGGGCAAGCGCGTCCTCAGCACCATCGTTCTCGTCCCGATCTTCGTCTGGATCCTGATCGGCGGGCCTGCCTGGCTCTTCACGCTGATGATCGTCGGCGTCGGCATGCTCGCGAACTGGGAGTTCACGCGCATGTTCCACCGCGCGGGTGTGCCGGTCCTCCGCGAGGCCGGGCTTCTCTGGGGAGGGCTCATCACGCTCGCCTTCGTGCGTCCCGACCGCGCGGGCGCGGCCTTCGCGATCGTGGTCTTGGGGCTCCTGGCCGCCAGCCTCGACAGGGGCGCCGCCGGCCCCGCCCGCTGGCAGCGCGTGGCGGTCACGCTCCTCGGCGTCTGTTACGTCAACTGGCTCCTCGGCCACGCGATCTCGCTTCGCGCGCTACCCGACGGCATCCTCTGGGTCCTGCTGCTGGTCTGGGTGACGTGCATAGGGGAGACGGCCGCCTATACCGTTGGCTCGCTGCTCGGCCGCCACAAGCTGGCTCCCGGCATCAGTCCGGGCAAGACGGTCGAGGGCGCCACAGCACAGCTCGCGGCCTCGCTGCTCGCGGCGCTGACCGCCGGCGGGTGGCTCTTCCCGGGCCTGCGGATGCGCGACGCCCTCGCCGTCGGCCTCCTGCTGGGCGTGCTCGGACAGGTGGGTGACCTGGTCGAGTCCGCGCTGAAGCGGAGCGTGGGCACCAAGGACACCGGGCATCTCATCCCCGGGCACGGCGGCATTCTCGACCGGATCGACGGTTTCCTCTTCAACGCGCCGGTGCTGTTCTACTATGTGACGTACGGAAGGGCATGGAGCGCATGAAACGGCTGACGGTGCTGGGGGCGACGGGCTCGGTGGGCCGGCGCGCGCTGGAGCTGATCGAGCACTTCCCCGGTCAGTTCCGCGTCGAGGGCCTGGCCGCGCGCGGCACGAACCCTGACCTCGTGGCGGAGTTGTGCCGGACTCACCGGCCGCGCGTCGTCGCGCTCGCCGACGAGCGCGCGGTGGACGTCCTGGCCCGGGTTCTCGGGCATCCGCGCCCGGAGATCTTGGGCGGCGCGCGCGGGCTCGTCGTCCTGGCGCGCGACGTCCCAGCCGACGTCGTCCTCTCGGCAATCGTGGGCGGCGCCGGGCTCTTGCCCACCATGGCCGCCATCGAGACCGGCAAAGCCGTGGCCATCGCGAACAAGGAGCCGCTCGTCATGGCGGGCAGCCTGATGACGGCGGCCGCGAGACGGCACAAGGCGCCGCTCCTGCCCGTGGACTCCGAGCACAGCGCCATCTTCCAGTGCCTCGAGGGGCAGCAGCGGAGCCAGGTCCATCGCGTCCTCCTCACGGCCTCGGGCGGACCGTTCCGCCGGATGTCGAAGGCCGACATGGCCTCGGTCACCGTCGAGGACGCGCTCAATCATCCTACGTGGAAGATGGGGGCCAAGATCACGGTGGATTCGGCCACGCTCATGAACAAGGGGCTCGAGGTCATCGAAGCCCGCTGGCTCTTCGGCCTCCCTGCGGAGCAGGTGCAGGTGGTGGTGCACCCGCAGTCCATCATTCACTCCATGGTCGAATACGTGGACGGCTCGGTCATCGCCCAGCTGGGCGTGGCCGACATGGGCATCCCGATCCTGTACGCGCTCAACTATCCCGATCGTCTGCCGTGGCCGGGGGAGCGGCTCGACCTGACGAAGGTCGGCTCGCTCACGTTCGAGGAGCCGGATGTCGAGCGCTTCCCGTGCCTGTCGCTCTGCCGCCAGGCCCTGGCCGCGGCCGGCTGCGCTCCGGCGGTCCTCAACGCGGCGAACGAGATCGCCGTCGGCGCCTTCCTCGCAGGAAGGATCCGCTACACACAGATCGCCGGGCTCATCGCCCTGGCGCTCGAGCGGGTGCCCGCGCGCGCGCTCGACAGCATCGAGACATGCGTGGGCGTCGACGCCGAGACGCGCCGCTTCGTCGAGGGCCGGTTGCCCGGCGGGGCGAACGCCGCCGCGGCGGGCGTGTCCGGGAGGGTGGGCCGGTGACGACCATCGTGGCCTTCGTCGCGGTGCTGGGCATCCTGATCCTCATCCACGAATGGGGCCATTTCATCGTGGCCCGCCTGTCCGGCGTGGGCGTGGAGCGCTTCTCCATCGGCTTCGGCCCCGTGCTGTGGCGGTTCAAGGGCAAGGAGACCGAGTACTGTCTCTCGGCCATCCCCATGGGCGGCTACGTCAAGATGATGGGCGACGACGAGAACCCGCTCGAAGGCGGCAAGACCGGGGCGATGGACCCCGCGCGCGCCTTCAACCTCAAGCCCGTGTGGGTGCGCTTTCTGATCGTGTTCGCGGGCCCCGGGATGAACTTCGTCCTCGCCGTGGTGCTGACGGCGCTCGCCTTCATGATCTGGGGCAAGCCCGTGGTGCCAGCCGTCGTCGGCCGCGTGGCCGAGGGCAGCGCGGCGGCACAGGTCGGGATCATGGCGGGCGACAAGATACTGACCGTGGACGGCCGCGCCGTCCAGTACTGGGACGAGGTGCAGTCGCTCGTACAGGAGGGGCGCGGCCGCAAGCTCGAGCTGAAGGTCGCCGGCGCGGGCGGGGAGCGTACGCTCGCGGTGACGCCGCAGCGGGTGGCGGGGCGCGACATCTTCGGCGACGAGCAGGACTACTGGGACCTCGGCGCCCGGCAGGCGGTGTCGGACCAGGCGAAGATAGGGGACGTGGTGTCGGGCGGGCCGGCCGCGAAGGCCGGGCTCAAGGCCGGCGACCTCGTCGTCTCGCTCGAGGGCAAGCCCCTCGGCTCGTGGGACGATTTCGCCGACGCGATCAGCAGGCGCGCGGGGCAGCCGACCGAGCTCGGGATCAAGCGCGGGGAGCAGACGCTGACGCTGTCGGTGACGCCCGCGCCGACCGGTCCCGAGGGCAAGGGGCGGATCGGCGTCAGCCACTCGATGGCTCCGGGCGCCGGTGTCGTGTTCGTCCGCTCCAACCCGGCAACCGCCCTCTGGGAAGGCGCGCTGAAAACCTGGGAGTGGACGTACCTGACGGTCAAGGGCATGTACAAGCTCGTGACCGTGCAGCTGGCGCCGTCGAATATCGGGGGCCCGATCCAGATCGCCGCGGCGGCAGGCGAGCAGGCGCGGCAGGGGATCAACTACCTCACGCTGTTCACCGCGCTGATCAGCGTCAACCTCGCCGTGCTGAACCTCTTGCCCGTGCCCATGCTCGACGGCGGCCACCTGCTGTTCTTCGCCTGCGAGGCGGTCCTCGGGCGGCCGATCTCGCTGCGCAAGCGCGAGATCGCCCAGCAGGTCGGCTTTGTGCTCCTGATGATGCTGATGGTCTACGCCGTGTACAACGATCTCTCGCGGCTCGACGTCTTCGACCGATTCTTCCGCTGAGGCGAGCGCTCATGGGCCAGTACCGCTGCCACGTGTTTGTATGCACCTCCGGCGAGACGTGCCCTCAGCAGGGCGACGTGGAGAAGTACGTCAAGACACTCCGGGCGGCTGCCGCCACGGCGGGCAAGCACGCCGAGGTGCGCGTGAACAAGGCCGGCTGCTTCTCGCAGTGCGGCCACGGCCCGATGATCGTCGTCTACCCGGACAACGTCTGGTACGCGGGCGTCAAGGAGTCCGACCTCCAGGAGATTCTGGACTCCCATATCCTGGGCGGGAAGCCTGTCCAGCGCCTGATCTACGACCCGGGCGTGCCCGGGGCCAACAAGGTCAAGGCGGCGCCGTAGTCCATGCGCTGGACCCGCTCGCTCATCCCGACGCTGCGGGAGGACCCTGCCGACGCCGAGGCGATCAGCCACAAGCTCATGGTCCGGGCGGGGCTCGTCCGCCAACTGGCCGCGGGGATCTACGTATACCTGCCGCTAGGACAGCGCGTCATCGACAAGGTCAACGCGATCATCCGCGAGGAGATGAACGCGATCGGGGGGCAGGAGATCACGATGCCCGTGCTGCACCCGGCCGAGATCTGGCGGCAGTCGGGGCGCTGGGACGTGATCGGCGGGGAGATGTTCCGGCTCAAGGACCGCAACCAGCGCGACATGTGCCTCGGCATGACCCACGAGGAGGTCGTGGCTTGGCTCGCCGCGCGCGAGATCCGCTCCTACCGCGAGTTGCCGCAGATTTGGTACCAGATCCAGACCAAGGAGCGCGACGAGGCGCGGCCGCGCTCCGGCGTGCTCCGCACGCGGGAGTTCCTGATGAAGGACTCCTACACCCTCGACCCCGACACGGCGGCGCTCGACGTCTCCTACAGCGCCCACAGGCAGGCCTACTGCAAGATCTTCGACCGCAGCGGCCTGCGCTACGTCATTGTCAACTCGGATCCCGGCATGATGGGAGGCTCGGGCTCCGAGGAGTTTATGGCGCCGTCGGACGCCGGAGAGGACGACGTCGCCCTGTGCGCCGGCTGCGGTTATGGCGCCAACGTCGAGCTGGCCCGCGGTGTGCCCCTGCCGGCCGGGCTTCCAGAGGCAGGACGCCGGGAAGTCGCGACACCCGGGGCCCGGACTATCGCAGAGGTCTCGGCCATGCTTCAGATAGACCCCGCCTGCACCATCAAGTCGCTCGTCTTCATGGCCGGTGAGCAGGCGGTGCTGGTCCTCGTGCGCGGCGATCACAACCTGCACGAGCGGAAGTTGACCCGTGCGCTCCGCGCGGAGGCGCGCGCCGCCCACCCGGAGGAGGTCGTCCGGCACTTGGGCGTCTCAGTGGGCTCTGTCGGGCCCGTGGGAGCGAACGGTGTGGCCCGCATCGTGGCGGACGAGTCGCTCAAGAGCGGAGCCTACGTCGTGGGCGCCGGCCGCGACGGCTACCACCTGGTCGGGGTCACGCCGGGGAAGGATTTCGCCTGCGACTGGGCCGACCTCCAGGTCGCGCTGCCGGGCGAAGGCTGCCCCATGTGCGGCAAGCCGCTCGCGGTCGAGCGCGTCATCGAGGTGGGCAACATCTTCAAGCTCGGCACGAAGTTCTCTGAGCCCCTGGGCGCCATGTATCTCGACGAGCAGGGGCAGCAGAAGCCGATCGTGATGGGCTCCTATGGCATCGGCCCCGCGAGGATCGCGGCCGCCGCCGTTGAGCAGCACCACGATGCCGACGGGATCATCTGGCCCTGGGCCATCGCGCCCTTCCACGTGCACCTCGTACCTATCGCGGTCAAGGATGCCGCCCAGATGGCGGCCGCCGAGGAGATCGAGCGGGCGCTGGCGGGGGCCGGCTTCGACGTCCTGATGGACGACCGCGACGAGCGCGCGGGCGTCAAGTTCAAGGACGCCGACCTGCTTGGCGTGCCGATCCGGATCACGGTCGGCAACGCGCTCGCCAAGGAGGGTGTGGTCGAGATCCGCGAGCGGGCGACGCGGGCGGACCGGAAGGTGCCCCGTGACGGGGTCCTTGACGCCGTCCGCGACATCGGGAAGAGGCTCGCCATGGCTTGAGGCACCCCTGCGCGGCCCCAACTCCTTTGGTCACCCTATGACGCTCGGTGAGCCTTGCGGGTGGTGGCTACATGTGCTAAAGTTTTGACAAAAGTGGGCGCCGCCCACTTTTTTGTTCTCTACGGGGCAGGGGGGTGGACGGAGATGGACCCTCGGGCGGGTGACGGGGAAGCGTTCGTGGCCAAGGTCGAGGCTGTCGTCTCGCCGGTCCTGGCGGCCCACGCGCTCCGGCTGGTGGATTTGCAATGGTGCCGGGAGGGGCGGCGCTGGGTTCTGCGGTTTTTCGTGGACAAGCCGGGCGGGGCGGGGATCGTCGACTGCCAGCGCCTGAGCCACGAGGCGGGTGACGTGCTCGACGTATCCGGGCTGATTCCGGAGAGCTACGACCTGGAGGTGTCCTCTCCGGGGCTCGACCGCGAGCTCAGGACCGACCGCGAGTTCACCTGGGCGTTAGGCAAGGACGTGCGGTGCTGGGTGCGCGAGCCGGTGGACGGGCGGCTGGAATTCGCGGGGCGGCTGGAAGCGGCCGGGCCCGAGCGGCTGGCCATCGCGGCGCCGGACGGGCAGACCGCCGAGGTTCCGCGGGCGCTGCTGACGAAGGCGCGTCTCGACCCGGCGTTCAGGCGGAAGTGAACGGGCAGCGACACGATGAACAAAGAACTGATCTACGTCATCGGGCAAATGGCCACGGAGAAGGGGATCGACAAAGAGATCCTCTTCGAGGCGCTGGAGTCCGCCCTCCTGTCGGCGTCCAAGAAGACCATGGGCGTGGCCGACAACACGCGGATGGAGCTCGACCGCCACACGGGGGTGCTCAAGGTCTTCGCGCGCAAGAAGGTGGTCGAGGCCGTCGCGGACCCGAAGCTCGAGATCGCGCTCACCGAGGCGCGGACGCTCAACGCCGAAGCGGAGCTCGAGGACGAGATCGAGATCGGGCTGCCGACCCAGGAGTTCGGCCGCATCGCCGCGCAAACGGCCAAGCAGGTCATCTTGCAGCGCGTGCGGGACGCCGAGCGCGACGCGGTCTACTCGGACTTCATCGACAAGCAAGGCAAGATCATCCGCGGCACGGTGCACCGGATCGAGAAGCGCAACGTGATCGTGGACCTCGGCAAGGCCGAGGCGGTGATCACCGAGCGCGAGCAAATCCCGGGGGAGCGCTACAACCCCAACGATCGCGTCCGCGCCTACGTTCAGGAGGTCAAGAAGACCGCCAAGGGACCGCAAATTCTGCTGTCGCGTGCCGACGCGGGATTCCTCGTCCGTCTCTTCGAGGCCGAGATCCCCGAGATCGCGGAGGGCATCGTGCAGGTCAAGGCCGCCGCGCGCGAGCCCGGGGAGCGCGCCAAGGTCGCCGTCATGTCCACCAAGCGCGACGTCGATCCCATCGGCGCCTGCGTGGGGCTCCGCGGCACCCGGATCCAGGTGATCAGCCGCGAGCTGCGGAGCGAGAAGATCGACATCGTCGAGTGGGCGCCGGACCCGGCGACCTTCATGGCGCGGGCGCTGTCCCCGGCCAAGGTCTCGTCGGTGACCCTCGGCCCGGCTGACGAGAGCGGGGGACCGCGTTCGGCGCTGGTGATCGTGCCGGACAACCAGCTCTCGCTCGCCATCGGGAAACGGGGGCAGAACGCGCGCCTCGCGGCCAAGCTGACCGGGCTGCACGTGGACATCAAGAGCGAGGGCGAGGTCGTGGAGGAGCGCCGCCTCGTAGAGGAGGAGCTGGCCCACGGCCGGGAGGCGCTCGCGGAGTTCCCGGGCGTCGGTCCGCAGCTGATCGAGCGGCTCGTGGAGCACGGCCTCTTTTCCCCGGCGCGCATCGTCCAGGCGGGGCTCGAGGCTCTCGAGGCCGTGCCCGGCCTCGGCGAGAAGAAGGCGGCGGGGATCCTCGCCGGCGCGCAGGAGTGGATCGAGCAGCACCCGCGCGTGGATCCTGCGCCTGAAGCAGTCGAGGAAGTCGCGGGCGATGCGCTCCCGGCGGCGGACGATGTCCCGCCAGCGGAGCAAGTCCCGGTAGCCGAGGGGCCTCCAGAGAGCGTGGCGAGGACCTCCGCTGAGTGACGGCGGCGCCCCAGCGGACCTGCATCGGGTGCCGGAAGGTCCGGCCCAAGGCCGCGCTCGTGCGGCTGGTGCGCGGCGCGGACGGGCGGGTACAGATGGATGACGGTGGTCGGGCCGAGGGGCGGGGTGCGTACGTGTGCCCTGAACCCGGGTGCCTGGGCAAGGCCCTCCACGCGGGCCGGCTCGGGCATGCGTTCAAGCGGCCCTGCGAGCCGCCCGCATCGGGCGCGGCGGCGATTCTGAACGGCCGGGTCGTGAACGACAAGGCAAGGAGGTAAGCAGGCTGTGGCGGCACGAGTCAAGGTCATCGACCTCGCGAAGGAGCTGGGTGTCACCAGCAAGGATTTGATCGTCGCCCTCGAGGCGATGGGCCAGAAAGCGATGCGGGCGATGAGCCCGCTGCAACCGGCGACGGCGAATGAGCTGCGGGTCAAGCTGGGCCGCGGCCGGGACTTGCCCGAAGAGGTCAAGCCCAAGCGGGTGCCCAAGGCCAAGCCCGCACCGGGCGAGGCCAAGGACCCCGCTGTCGCGAAGAAGAAAGCCGCCGGGTCAGCGACGGCACCCAAGGGCACGCGCAAGAAGGTCGTGACGATCGAGGCCGAGACGCCTCTGGCGCCGGAGCCCGCGGAAGAGATCAGGCCCGCGGCGACGCTCTTCCGCCACACGGCCGCTCCGATCGCGGAGCCGGTCCCCGCTCCCGCTCCTGCGGCTGATCCGACTCCCGTCGCTCCGCCTCCGGCGCCGATGGTCCTCAGGAAGGAGCCGACGCTTCTCCGTCCGACGGCGCCAACCCCAGCCCCGACGACACCGGCGCGGACCGGGATGCCGCCTGCGGCAGTCGGTCCCGCAGCGCCGCCCGTGCCCGCGCGTCCTGCCGCCGTGGCGCCTGTCGCGCCGGCCGCACCTCCCAAGGTGGAGGTCAAGCGAGAGCCCAGGCCCGCGCCGACCCCGCCCGAGCCGCCCGTCGAGATCAAGCGCGAGTTGATCAAGCTGCCGGAGTCCGTGACCGTCGGCGAGCTCGCGGCGGCCATGCGTCACAAGTCCGGCGAGGTGATCAAGGCGCTCCTCGACCTGGGCGTCATGGCCACCGTCAACGAGGTGTTGGACCCGACGGCGGCCAAGCTCGTCGCCGACAAGTTCCACTTCGACGTGGAGATTCGCTCGCTCGAAGGCGACATCTTGGAGGAGGAGGAGACGGATCCCAGTCAGCTCAAGCTACGTCCGCCCGTGGTCACCGTCATGGGCCACGTCGACCACGGCAAGACGTCACTCCTCGACGCGATCAGGACCACCAAGGTGGCGGAGAAGGAGGCTGGAGGCATCACCCAGCACATCGGCGCCTACCAGGTCGAGACCACCCACGGCAAGGTCACGTTCCTCGACACCCCGGGTCACGAGGCCTTCACGGCCATGCGCGCCCGCGGCGCCCAGGCGACAGACATCGTCATCCTGGTCGTGGCGGCCGACGACGGCGTGATGCCGCAGACGGTCGAGGCCGTCAACCATGCCAAGGCCGCGAACGTGCCGATCCTCGTCGCGGTCAACAAGATCGACAAGCCCGGCAGCGACCCCGACCGCGTCAAGCGCGAGCTGTCGAACCTCGGGCTCGTGCCCGAGGACTGGGGCGGCCAGACCATCTTCATCCCGACCTCCGCCAAGCGCGGCGACGGGATCCCGCAACTGCTCGAGATGACGGCGCTCCAGGCGGAGGTGCTCGAGCTGCGCGCCAACCCGAACCGGGCCGCCCGCGGCATCATTGTCGAAGGCCGGCTGGATCGGGGCCGCGGCCCGGTGGCGACGGTGCTGATCCAGTCGGGCACGCTCAAGGAAGGCGACGCGGTCGTCATTGGCCAGCACTCGGGCCGAGTCCGCGCCATGTTCAGCGATCGCGGCAAGAAAGTCACCAAGGCCGAGCCCTCGGACCCGGTCGAGATCCTCGGCCTGTCGGGCGTGCCCCAGGCGGGCGACACCCTGCTGGTCGTCGCGGACGAGCGCAAGGCGCGGCAGATCGCGACCGTGCGCGCCGACCGTGACCGTCTCAAGGGCAAGGGCACCGCGCGGATCACGTTGGAGGACCTGCACAAGCAGATCGAGGCGGGCGAGGTCAAGGAGCTGCGGCTCGTGCTCAAGGCCGACGTGCAGGGCTCGGTCGAGGCGCTGACTGAGTCTCTCGAGCGGCTGTCGACCGACGAGGTGCGTCTCAAGGTCATCCACGGCTCAGTGGGCGCGGTCAACGAATCCGACGTCATGCTCGCCTCGGCCTCGAACGCCATCGTGCTCGGCTTCAACGTCAAGGCCGAGCCCAAGGCCGCGAGCCAGGCCCAGTCCGACGGCGTGGACCTCAGGAACTACACCGTCATCTACGACGTCATCAACGACGTCAAGGCGGCGCTCAGCGGCATGCTCGCGCCGGAGATCCGCGAGACGGTCCACGGCCGCGCTCAGGTCAAGCAGCTCTTCCCCATCTCCAAGGTGGGGACGATCTTCGGCTGTGCCGTGATCGAGGGCAAGATCATCAGGACGGCGCGGGTCCGCATCAAGCGGGGCGACACCCTGCTCGGCGAGAACACCATCGCCACCCTCAAGCGCTTCAAGGACGACGTCCGCGAGGTCCTGCAGGGGCTCGAGTGCGGCATCGGGGTCGAGGGAGTCAAGGGCGTCCAGCCCGGCGACATCATCGAGGCCTATACGACCGAGGAAGTCGCTCGGAGCCTCTAGCGTGTCGGCGGCGCGGGTGGCGGTCGGCACCGTCGAGCTGCACCTGCCGGATGTGGGCTCGCTCAAGGGCAAGCGCCACGTCTTGAAGGGCCTCAAGGACAAGCTCCGCCAGCGCTTCGAGATCTCCGTCGCGGAAGTGGACCACCACGACGCCTGGCAGCGGGCCACGCTCGCCGTCGCCTGCGTCTCCGGCGATTCGCGCCACGCCAACGAGGTCATCTCCAAGGCGCTCGACTACATCGAGGACAACGTGGACGGATACGTCACCGATATTCAGGTGGAGATTCTATAGGGTATGCAAGGCAAGAGGCTCGAGCGCGTCAACCAGCTCATCAAGGAGGAGATCTCCGCCGTCCTCCAGCGCCAGGTCAAGGACCCACGGCTGGGCTTCGTGACCGTGACGGAGGTGGACACGACGGCCGACTTGAAGCTCGCTCGTGTCTACGTCTCCGTCCTCGGGCCCGAGGAGCAGTGGGCCAAGTCGTTCACGGCGCTCGAGAGCGCCCGCGGCTTCGTCTGGAACTGGCTGCGGAAGCACCTCGACTTGCGCGTCACGCCCCAGCTGGCCTTCCGGCCCGACCGTTCCATGGAGCATGCGGCGCATATCCAATCGCTGCTGGCCGGGCTCCGGCCCGGCGATGCGCCCGCCGGAGGTGACGAGTGAGCCAGGGGTTCTCGGTCACCCCTCCGCCGCAACTGCTCGAGACCCTCTCGGAGCCGTCCGGCAGGGTGCTCTGTCTCGGCCACGTCCACCCCGACGGTGACGTCCTGGGCACGCTCTTTGGCCTCGGGCTCGCCCTCGGCGCCGCCGGCGCGTCGGTGACCTTTGCCGGGCCGCACCCGGTTCCCGACACGCTCTCCTTCCTTCCAGGCGCGGATCGCTGGCAGGTGTGGAGGGCGGCGCCGGGGACGTTCGAGATCATCGTCATGACCGACTGTCCCAATCCCGACCGCTCGGAGGGGCTGCTCGAGGGTGCGCGCGGGCCGCAGACCCGGGTGCTCAACATCGACCATCACCCCGACAACCGGCGCTACGGCACGGTCGACTGGATCGATCCGTCCGCGGCTGCGACGGGGGAGATGGTCTTCGACCTCGTGCGCGCGCTCGGGCTCCGGGTGACGCCCGCGGTGGCGCTCAACCTCTTCACGGCCATCCACACCGACACGGGCTCCTTCCGCTACTCCAACACGACGCCCCGCACGTTCAGGATCGCGGCGGAGCTGGCAGCGGCCGGCGCGGACCCTGCCCTCGTCTCCGACCGCCTCTACCAGCAGCGCGCCGGCGACTCGCTGGTCCAGCTTGGCGAGGTCCTGCGGCGGGTCGAGATTAGCGACGACGGGCAGGTCGCGTGGCTCTGCGTACCGCGCGGCCTCGTCTCGCGCGAGTTCCTCGAGGCCGAGGACCTCGTCGGTTATCCGCGCTCGGTGCGCGGGGTCAAGGTCGCGGTGCTGTTCAGCGAAGAGGCGCCGGGGAAGATCAAGGCGAGCCTGCGCGGCAAGGGCGACGTGCCGGTCAACGCCATCGCCCATCGATTCGGCGGCGGCGGCCACGAGAACGCCGCAGGCTGCACGCTCTCGGGTACGCTGGCCGAGGCCTCGACGGCCCTGCTCAAAGTCGTGCGCGAGTCGCTGGGCGCCGCGCGGCCGTGACTCGAGAAGTGATCCAGGCCGGGCGCTCCGGCGTGCTGCCGGTGGACAAGGGCGCCGGCCTCACGTCCTTCCAGGTCGTGGCGCACCTGCGCCGGGTACTGCGCGCGCCCAAGATCGGTCACGGCGGCACGCTCGACCCGGCGGCTACTGGCCTCTTGCCCATCCTGGTCGGCGAGGCGACGAAGCTCACGCCCTACCTCGTGGACCTCGACAAGGAATACCTCGCCACGGTGCGGCTCGGCGTCGCCACCGACACCCAGGACCTCTCGGGGGCGGTGCTCGAGACGCGGCCGGTGCCAGGCCTCGGCGCCGCGGACGTCGAGCGGGAGCTCCTCGCCTTCGTCGGGAGCGTCTCACAGGTGCCGCCCATGTACTCGGCGCTCCACCACGAGGGGCGCCGGCTCTACGAGCTGGCGCGCGAGGGCGTCGAGGTCGAGCGAAGGCCGCGCGAGGTGACCGTCCACTCGATCGTGCTCGAATCCCTCGCGCTGCCGGACTTCACCATTCGCGTCCGCTGCGGCAAGGGCTTCTACGTGCGGACGCTCGCCGCCGACCTGGGCGCGGCGCTCGGGCCCGGCGGCGCGCTGGCGACGCTCGTGCGTACCCGCGTCGGCCCGTACCGCCTGGAAGACGCGGTGACGTGGGAGACCGTGCGCGAGGCCCGCGACGGCGGCGCGCTCTGGCCCCGCCTGCTCCCGCCCGACTCGGCGCTCGAGGTCATGCAGGAGGCGCGGCTATCGTCGGATGGCGCACGCGCCTTCGTCAACGGGCAGTCGGTGACGGACCCCGGCGCGCCCGGCCCCGTCCGCGTGTACGGCCCGGATGGCGCCTTCCTCGGGATCGGCGCGCGGCGCGGCGCACACGTCAAGCCTGAACGGCTCCTCCATGCGGATCCTCCGCGGCCTCGCGTCCTACCCGCCTGACCTTCGCCCCTGCGTGGCGGCGCTGGGTGCCTTCGACGGCATCCATCTCGCCCACGCGAAGCTCATTTCCACGGCCGTCGAGCGGGGCCGCGCCCTCGGCCTGCCCTCGGTCGTCTGCACCTTCGACCCGCATCCGGCGAGCGTGCTGTGGCCGGAGCGGGCGCCGCTGCCCATCGCCACCCTCGAGGACAACCTTGGGCGGATGGACGGCCTGGGCGCCGATGCGGCGCTGGTCATCCCCTTCACGCTCGAATTCTCGCGCATGGAGGCCGAGGCCTTCGTGCGGGACGTGCTCGCGGGCACGCTCGGCGCCAAGGAGATCGTCGTGGGCTTCAATCACACCTTCGGCCACGACGCTCGCGGCACGGCGGCACTCCTGACCGAGCTCGGGCCCCAACACGGTTTCGCCGCGCGCGTGCTGCCGCCGCTCAGGTTGCGCGGGCAGATCGTGTCCTCGAGTGCCATTCGCGCACTGCTACACGAAGGCGACGCCGCCCATGCGACCGAGCTGCTCGGTCACCCCTACGCCATCACGGGCGCCGTGCTGCGCGGGGCGGGGCGGGGGAGGACGCTCGGCTTCCCCACGGCCAACCTCCGGCCCGACAGGCCGCTGGCGCTGGCGCCGGGCGTCTACGTCGCGCGGGCGACTTGGGCCGGCAGTGGGGATGGCGGGGCGGCCGACGCCGTGGTCAATGTCGGCTACCGGCCGACCTTCGGCGAGAACCAGTACTGGGTCGAGGCCAACCTCCTCGATTTCTCGGGCGACCTCTACGACCGGACGCTCAGGCTCGAGTTCCTGGACCGCATCCGGCCCGAGATGAAGTTCTCCGGGGTGGACGCGCTCAAGCGCCAGGTGGCGACCGACATCGAGGCCGCGCGGGCGCGCCGGGCCCGCGGCGCGCCCGGCCCGCGGCGCGCCCCGTAGTCGCGCCGCGGGGTCCTGAGCGGCTTTACACCTCGCCGCGCCCGTGGTAAACTCCTTTTGTCCTTGAAGGTTTAGGCCATCCACACGAACCCGTCCCATCGGAGCCGCAGCCAGGGCCCTGGGGGCGTGGCGATTGGGGGGGGAACCCCCGGGAGGATCCGCGCATGAAGCTGTCCGTAGAGAAAAAGAAGGGCCTCATCGAGCAGTTCAAGACCCACGACGGGGACACCGGGTCACCCGAGGTGCAGATCGCGCTCCTGTCCGAGCGGATCAACGGGTTGACGGACCACTTCAAGACCCATCAGAAAGATCACCACTCGCGTCGCGGCCTGCTCATGCTCATCGGCAAGCGCCGTGGGCTGCTCGAGTACCTGCGCAAGAAGGACACGGAGCGCTACCGAGTCGTGACGGATAAGCTCGGAATCCGCAAGTGACCGCGGATCCCGACTGGAGTCGACCCTCGACGGCCCGGACGTGCCGGGCGCGCAGGACCCACGTTTCCCTCACCCCTGAATCAGCCCGGGCACCGCTTGCTGCCGCCTCATCGCCGGCCGCCGCCGCTTCGTTGGCTGCCCACGCCTTATTGGCTGGAGAAAGATTGATCTCATGACGAGTCATACCGTACAGACCAAGCTCAACGGCACCGCCATCTCGATCGAAACCGGCAAAGTCGCCAAGCAGGCCGATGGCGCCGTCGTCGTGCGCTGCGGCGGCACGATCGTGCTATCCACCGTGGTCGCGACCAGGTCGCCCATGGAGGGCCGCGACTTCCTGCCGCTCACGGTCGAGTACCGCGAGAAAGCCTACGCCGGCGGGAAGATCCCCGGCGGCTTCTTCAAGCGCGAGGGCCGGCCGGACGAGAAGGAGACGCTGACCTGCCGCCTGATCGACCGCCCCATCCGCCCGCTCTTTCCGAAGAACTTCCGCAACGAGATGCAGGTGATCAACCTCGTCATCTCGGCTGACAACGAAAACGACCCCGACGTACTGGCGATGGTCGGCTCCTCAGCGGCGCTCTGCCTCTCGGGCATCCCCTTCGCGGGGCCCATCGGGGCCGTGCGCGTGACCATGACCGACGGCAAGCTCGTGGTCAACCCGACGTACGCGCAGGTCGTGGCTGGGACGCTCGAGCTCGTGATGGCGGCGACCGAGGACGCGGTCCTCATGGTCGAGTCGGGCGGCAACGAGATCGCCGAGGACCAGATGCTCGAGGCGCTCGCCTTCGGCCACGAGCACTGCAAGCAGCTGGTGCGGATCCAGAAGGAGCTGATCGCGCAGGCGGCCAAGCCCCGCTGGGCCTTCGACGCCCAGGCGGGCGCCGATCCCGCGCTCCAGGCCAAGGTCCAGCAGGTTGCGGCGCCGCGCGTGGTCGAGGCGCTGGCCATCCATCAGAAGCAGGCGAGGGCCGAAGCCATGGTGGCGGCGTTCGAGGCGGTGTGGGCCCATCTTACGAGCGTGGATCACGTGCCCGACGAGCCGGCTTCGAAGGCCAAGGCGCGCGAGTACTTCGAGAAGGTGGAGAAGGTAGAGGTCCGACGCCTGATCGTGGACAAGGGCATCCGAGTCGACGGACGCAGCGTCAAGGAGGTCCGGCCGATCTGGTCGGAGGTCGCCTACCTGCCGCGGGCCCACGGCTCGGCGCTCTTCACGCGCGGCGAGACCCAGGCCCTGGTCGCCGCGACCCTGGGCACGAAGAACGACGAGCAGAAGATGGAGTCCTTCGAGGGCGACAGCTACCGGAACTTCATGCTCCACTACAACTTCCCCTCGTTCTCCACAGGCGAGGTGAAGCGCTTCGGCAACCCCGGCCGCCGCGAGATCGGCCACGGAGCGCTGGCCCATCGGGCGATCGCCGCCGTGCTGCCGACGAAGGAAGTGTTCCCGTACACGATCCGCATCGTCTCCGAGATCCTCGAGTCCAACGGCTCCTCCTCGATGGCGACGGTGTGCGGCGCGTCCATGTCGCTGATGGACGCGGGCGTGCCGCTCAAGGCCCCGGTGGCGGGCATCGCCATGGGTCTCATCAAGGAAGGCGACAAGGTCGGCATCCTGACCGATATCATGGGCAGCGAGGACCACTACGGCGACATGGACTTCAAGGTCGCCGGCACGGAGAAGGGCATCACGGCGCTCCAGATGGACATCAAGATCGCGGGGGTGTCCGTCGACATCATGCGCCAGGCTCTCGCGCAGGCCCGCGAGGCCCGGCTGCACGTGCTGGCAAAGATGGCCGAGACGATCAAGGCGCCGCGGACGGTGCTGTCCGAGTACGCGCCGCGCTTCGTCACCATCCGGATCCGGCCGGAAAAGATCCGGGAGATCATCGGCCCCGGCGGCAAGGTCATCCGCGGCATCCAGGAGAAGACCGGCGCCAAGATCGACGTCGAGGACGACGGCAAGGTGACGGTGTTCTCGTCGTCCAGCGAGAAGGCGCAGATGGCGGTGGACATCATCCAGGACATCTGCCGCGAGGCCGAGCTGGACCGCATCTACCTGGGCAAGGTCAAGAGCATCAAGGAGTTTGGCGCCTTCGTCGAGATCATGCAGGGGACCGAAGGGCTCCTGCATATCTCGCAGATCGCCGAGGCCCGCATCCGCGCCGTCGGCGACGTGCTGACCGAGGGTGACGAGGTGCTGGTCAAGGTCATCGAGGTCGACGCCAACGGCAAGGTCCGGCTCTCGCGAAAGCAGGCGCTGCGCGACCAGCCGGCGCTGGCCGACAAGGAGAAGCTGAAGATCGCACCCACGGCCGGCGCCTAGCGCCGGTGGAGAGGAGCAGGGCGCGTGGCATCGCCTAGCCGGGCGGAGGCGTACCGCAAGACGGTGCTGCCGAACGGCATCCGCGTGGTCACGGAGTCGCTGCCCTGGGTGCGCTCCGTCGCCGTCGGCATCTGGGTCGAGACGGGCTCGCGCGTCGAGCCCCTCGAGCGCGGCGGGATCTCCCACCTGATCGAGCACCTCGTCTTCAAGGGCACCGACACCCGCTCGGCCGAGGACATCGCCCGCGCGATCGACTCGGTGGGCGGGCAGATGGACGCCTTCACCGCCAAGGAGCACACGTGTTTCTACGTCAGCGTGCTCGACGAGCACCTCGAGATGGCGGCCGAGCTCCTGGCCGACGTCCTCCTGCGGCCCCGCTTCGCCCCCGGCGACATCGAGCGCGAGAAGGCGGTGGTCTTCCAAGAGATCAAGATGGTGGAGGACACGCCGGACGACCTGGTCCACGATCTCTTCCTGGACAAGGTCTGGCCGGGGCACCCGCTCGGGCGTCCCATCCTCGGGCGGCGCGAGGTGGTCGAGGCGCTCGACCGCGACACCATCCTGAACCACTTCCACGCCGAGTACGCCCCGGCCAAGATAACCGTTGCCGTGGCCGGCAACGCCGAACACGCGCGCGTCGTGGACGCCTTCGCTAGGCGCTTCGACGGCTTTACCCGGCCCGCGGCCCAGCATGCGAGCGTGGCCCCGACGTTGCTGCCGGGCGTGCACATGGTCTCCAAGCCGCTCGAGCAGGTGCAGGTGGTCCTGGGTTTTCCCGGCGTGTCGGACACGGCGCCCGATCGCTACGCGCTGTACCTCCTGAACGACATCATGGGCGGCAGCATGTCCTCCCGGCTCTTCCAGGAGGTGCGCGAGCGCCAGGGGCTCGTCTACTCCGTCCATTCCGGCGCCCAGCAGTTCCGCGACAGCGGCGTCGTGTATCTCTACGCCGGCACCGAAGCGGGCAACTTCGGCAAGGTGCTCAAGGCCTTCCTCCACGAGGTGCGGGCGCTCAAGAAGGACGGGGTGACGGCCGACGAGCTCGCCCGCGCGAAGGACCACCTCAAGGGCAACCTCATGCTCTCGCTCGAGTCGTCGTCCTCCAGGATGAACCGGCTGGCGAAGCAGGAGCTGCGCTTCGGCGCGTTCCACTCGGTGGACGAGATGCTCGGCGAGATCGACCGGGTGCGCCCCGACGAGGTCGAGGCCCTGATCCATCGCGTGCTCGACGAGGAGCAGCTCTGCCTCGTCACGCTGGGCCCCGTGGACAAGAGAAACCTCCCGAGAGAGTTTGGCGCCCAAACATGATTCCGCGCTATTCGCGTCCGGAGATGGCCCGGCTCTGGAGCCAGGACGCCAAGTACGAGGCGTGGCTCAAGGTCGAGCTGGCCGTGTGCGAGGTCTACGCGAAGCGCGGCGTTGTCCCAGCCGACGCCCTCGGCCGGATCAAAGCCAAGGCCCGGGTGGACGCGGCGCGGATCGACGAGATCGAAGCCAAGACGCGCCATGACGTCATCGCCTTCCTGACCAACCTCGAGGAGTCGATTGGGGCAGATTCGCGCTACGTCCACATCGGCATGACGTCCTCCGACGTCCTGGACACGGCGCTTGCCCTCCAGCTCCAGCAGGCCTGCGAGGTGCTGCTGGGCGACCTCGAGCGCTTCCGCGCCGCGCTGCGCACGCTTGCGCTCCGCCACAAGGGCACTCTCTGCGTAGGGCGCAGCCATGGCGTCCACGCCGAGCCCATGGTGTTCGGGCTCAAGCCGGCTCTCTGGTATGCCGAGGCCGGGCGCAACATCGAGCGGCTCAGGCGTGCCAAAGAGGCGGTGAGGGTCGGGAAGATCTCCGGGGCGATCGGTACCTTCGCCCACGTCGACCCCGATGTCGAGGAGGAGGTCTGCCGCCTGCTCGGTCTCGAGCCCGATCCGATCTCGACCCAGGTCGTCCAGCGCGACCGCCACGCGGAGTTGTGCGCGGTGTTGGCCATCGTCGCCGCGTCGCTCGAGAAGGTCGCGGTGGAGATCCGCTCGCTCCAGCGCACCGAGATCCTGGAGGCCGAGGAGCCGTTCGCGGAGGGCCAGAAGGGCTCGAGCGCCATGCCGCACAAGCGCAACCCGGTCGGCAGCGAGAACGTGAGCGGGCTCGCGCGGCTGGTCCGGACCAATGCCCTCGCGGCGCTCGAGAACATCGCCCTATGGCACGAGCGGGATATCAGCCACTCCTCGGTCGAGCGCGTCATCCTGCCGGACTCGACCATCCTCGTGGATTACATGCTCCACCGGATGACCGGCATCATCGACGGACTGCAGGTGTATCCGGAGCGGATGAAGGAGAACATGGAGCGGAGCTACGGCCTCATGTTCTCCCAGCGCGTGCTGCTCAAGCTTGCCGACAAGGGCCTGCCGCGCCAGCAGGCCTACGAGATCGTCCAGAAGAACGCCATGCGCGCCTGGCGCGAGCGCACCGATTTCCACGCGCTGCTGGCCGCCGATCCCGAGGTGACGGCGCGCGTCACCGCCGCCGACCTCGCGGCCTGCTTCGAGCCGGCTTGGTACCTCCGAAACGTAGACGCCATCTATCGCCGAGCTGGTTTGCTCTGAGGATTCCCTGACATGGAGAAGCGGGACAAGCTCTACGAGGGCAAGGCCAAGATCGTCTACGCGACCGACGATCCGGGCAAGGTCATCCAGTACTTCAAGGACGACGCCACGGCCTTCAACGCACTCAAGCGCGGCACCATCGTCGGCAAGGGCGTGATCAACAACAAGATGTCGGCGGCGCTGTTCCAGCGCCTCGGCAAAGCGGGCGTCCCGACGCACTACCTCGCCACGCTGTCCGACCGCGAGATGCTCTGCCGCAAGCTGGACATCATCAAGATCGAAGTGATTCCCCGCAACATGGTGGCGGGCACGCTCGCCAAACGCACCGGGCTCGAAGAGGGCGTGGCGATCAAGCCGCCGATCGTCGAGCTCTTCTACAAGTCGGACCCGCTCGGCGACCCCATGATCACCGAGGACCACGTGCGCATGCTCAAGCTCGCCTCACCCAAGGAGCTCGCATGGCTCAGGCGCATGGCGCTCAAGGTCAACGCGGTGCTCCGCCCTCTCCTCAAGCGAAAAGGTCTGATCCTCGTGGACTTCAAGCTCGAGTTCGGCCGCCACGGCGGCCGGCTCTACCTGGGCGACGAGATCAGCCCCGACACCTGCCGGCTGTGGGATGCCGACACGCTCGAGAAGCTCGACAAGGACCGCTTCCGCCGCGACCTCGGCAATGTGGAGGAGGCGTACCAGGAGGTCTACCGACGCATCGTGGGGTCGGGGTCGTGAGGGCCCGCGTTTTCGTACGGCTCAAGCCCGGCATCCTCGACGTCCAGGGCGCTTCCGTCCAGCGGGCGCTCCTGGGCCTGGGCTTTGCCGAGGTCGAGGCCTTGCGGGTGGGCAAGCTGCTCGAGCTCGAGGTCGCCGGGACGAGCGCCGAGGCGGCGCGGCGGCGGGTCGAGGAAATGTGCTCGAAACTCCTCGCCAACCCCGTCATCGAGGACTTCACGGTCGAGATGGTGGGCTAACGGCCGGTACCTCTTGTCAGATGCCGACGGGCAGGGTAGAGTGGGATTGCACCCACACAGGGAGGATGACTCAGCCCCATGAACTTCGGCGTCGTGGTGTTCCCGGGCACGTGGAGTGACTGCGATTTCCACTACATCGTCAGCGAGGTCCTCCACCAGCCGGTGCGCTACGTCTGGCACCGGGACGCCCAGCTGGCCGACTTCGACTGCCTGATCCTGCCGGGCGGCTTCTCCTACGGCGACTACCTGCGCGCGGGCGCCGTCGCCGGGCGCTCCCCGGTGGTCGAGGCGCTGCCCGAGTTCGTGGCCAAGGGGGGTCTCGTCCTGGGCTCGTGCAACGGCTTCCAGATCCTCTGCGAGGCCAAGCTCCTGCCGGGCGCGCTCGCGCGCAACGAGTGCCTCCAGTACCGCTGCCAGTCCACATGGCTCCGCGTCGAGAACGCGGAGACGCCGTTCACGCGGGCGATGCGGCCGGGGCAGGTGCTCAAGATGCCCATCTCGCACGGCGAGGGCAAGTTCTACGCCGACGCGGACACGCTTCGCCGGGTCCGCGATCAGAAGCAGATCGTCTTCCGCTATTGCAGCGAGGACGGCCGCGTCGTCAAGGAGGCCAACCCCAACGGCTCCCTGGACAACATCGCGGGTCTCGTCAACGAGGAGGGGACCGTCCTCGGCCTCATGCCCCACCCGGAGCGCGCCGGCGAGAACGCCATGGGCGGCACGGACGGCCTGCTGATTTTCCACTCGCTCCTCGGCAGCATGGTCGAGGATGGCTCGTTCCTCAAGCGGTAGGAGGCATGCCCTTGGGGTGGAGACGGGGTGACCGGGGCCGAGCCTAAGGTCACGCTGGACCTCGCCCTTGCCTCAGGCCTGACCGGCGAGGAGTACGACCGCATCATCCGGCGCCTCGGCCGGGAGCCTTCCTTCACCGAGCTCGGTCTCTTCTCAGCCCTCTGGTCCGAGCACTGCGCCTACAAGCACTCGCGCGTCTTCCTGCGGGGCCTGCCCACGACGGGGCCGGCCGTGCTGCAGGGGCCCGGCGAGAACGCCGGCATCGTGGACCTCGGCGGCGAGCTGGCGCTGGCTTTCAAGATCGAAAGCCACAACCACCCTTCGTTCATCGAGCCCTTGCAGGGCGCGGCCACCGGGGTCGGCGGCATCCTGCGCGACATCTTCACCATGGGCGCGCGCCCCATCGCCGTCCTGGACTCGCTCCGCTTCGGCGCCGCGGAGGACCCCAAGAGCCGACGCCTCATCGAAGGCGTGGTCTCGGGCATCAGCTGGTATGGCAACTGCTTCGGTGTCCCGAACCTGGGCGGCGAGGTCGGCTTCGCCCCCGAGTACGCGGGCAACCCCCTCGTCAACGCGATGGCCGTCGGGCTCGTCAGGAAGGACAGGATCTTCCGCGCCCGCGCGGAGGGTCCGGGCAACCCCGTCTTCTACGTCGGGGCGAAGACAGGACGCGACGGCATCCACGGCGCGACCATGGCATCGGCCACCTTCGACGAGGGCGCCGAGGAGCGCAGGCCGACGGTGCAGGTGGGCGACCCGTTCACCGAGAAGCTCCTGCTCGAAGCCTGTCTCGAGGCCATGGAGACGGGCGCCATCGTCGGCATCCAGGACATGGGCGCGGCCGGGCTCGCCTGCGCCTGCTCCGAGATGCCCGCGCGGGCCGGGACGGGCATGGAGGTGGAGCTTTCGCGCGTGCCGCAGCGCGAGACCGCCATGACGCCCTACGAGATCATGCTGTCCGAGTCGCAAGAGAGAATGCTCCTCGTCGCCGCGCGCGGCCGGGAAGAGGAGATCAAGCGCGTCTTCTCCAAGTGGGAGCTCGACGCGGTCGAGATCGGTCACGTCACCGACGACGGGATCCTGAGGGTCAAGATGGACGGGCGCGTGGTCGCCGAAGTGCCGGTGCGCGCCCTCACCGACGAGGCGCCGGTCTACGAGAAGCCGATTTCAAGGCCCGAGTGGCAGGACGGGCTCGAGGCCTTTGATCCCCTGTCGCTGCCCGCGCCAGTCGATCTCGCGGAGACGCTCCTGGCGCTGATGGGCTCTCCCGGCATCGCGTCCAAGGAGTGGGTCTACCGCCAGTACGACCAGCAGGTCGGGATCAACACGCTCGTCATGCCGGGCTCGGACGCTGGGGTCCTGCGTATCAAGGGAACTCGAAAGGCGGTTGCCGTAACTACCGACTGCAACGCCCGTTTCGTCCATCTGAATCCACGCCTCGGCGCAGCCATGGCGGTGGCTGAGGCGGCGAGAAACCTGGCCGTGACAGGCGCCCGGCCCCTCGGGCTGACGGACTGCCTCAACTTCGGTTCGCCGGAGCGGCCCGAGATCCTCTGGCAGTTCAAGGAGGCGGTAGCGGGCATCGCGGAAGCCTGCCGCGCCCTCGATATCCCTGTGGTCGGCGGCAACGTCTCCTTCTACAATGAAACTCTGGGGCAGGCGATTCTGCCGACCCCGGTCATCGGCATGGCGGGGCTCATCGACGAGGCCGAGAGCCGGCGCACGCAGTGGTTCGAGAGCGAGGGCGACCGGATCGCCCTCCTGGGCCCGGAGGCCGTGAGCCTCGGCGGCTCGGAGTATCTCTGGGCGATTCACGGCAAGATGGCCGGCCGACTGGCGCCGCTGGACCTCCAGCAGGAGCGCCGGGTTCACGAGGCCTGCCGCGCCGCTATCGCCGCCGGGCTCGTGCGGGGGGCTCACGACTGCTCGGAGGGCGGACTCGCCGTGACGCTCGGCGAGAGCTGCGTGTCCGGGCCCAAGCCCATCGGCGCCAGCGTGGAGTTGGATGGTGACGGCCGGCGCGCGGACTTGGTACTCTTCGGTGAGGGGCCGTCGCGGGTCGTCGTGTCGGTGCCGCCGGAGGCCGAGCGGCACTTCGAGCAGCTCATGGGCGAGTTCGCGCTGCCGTGGCGCTGGATAGGGCGGGTTGGGGGCGAGGCGCTGGTGGTGACCCGGGGCGGTGCCGTGGCGATCGCCGCGCCGCTCGATCGGATGGCCCACGCGTGGAGGTCCGGCTTTGAGCGACATGTCGCCTGAGGACGAGGAGTTCCGGCTCGACGACAAGTTCCACGACGAGTGCGGGCTCTTCGGCATCTGGAACCACACGGAAGCGGCCAACGTCGCCTACCTCGGGCTCTACGCGCTCCAGCACCGCGGCCAGGAGTCGGCGGGCATCGCGGCGACGGACGGGCAGGCCTTCCACGTGGAGAAGGCCATGGGGTGGGTCGCCGACGTCTTCAGCCGCGACCGCCTGAGACGTCTCCCGGGCCACCGCGCGATCGGCCACGTGCGCTACTCGACGGCGGGCAGCTCCAACCTGCGCAACGCCCAGCCCATCACCGCGACCACGGCCCACGGGCCTGTCGCGATCGCGCACAACGGCAACCTGATCAACGCCGAGGAGTTGAGAAGCCAGCTCGAGGCCGACGGCGCCGTCTTCCAGTCCTCCTCCGACACTGAGGTGATCCTGCACCTCCTGGCGCGAGCCGAGGGCGGGACCCTCGTGGACCAGCTGGCGCGCGCGCTCAGCCAGGTCAAGGGCGCCTACACGCTGCTGCTCCTGACGCCGACCTCGATGATCACGGTGCGCGACCCCTCGGGCTTCCGCCCCATGACCCTCGGCAAGCTCGAGAGCTCCTGGGTGCTGGCCTCCGAGACCTGCGCGCTCGACCTCATGGAGGCGCAGGTGGTGCGCGACATCGAGCCGGGCGAGATCGTCGTGGTGGACGATTCGGGGCTCCACAGTTTTAAGCCCTTCCGGCCCCAGGGGAAGCTGCAGTGCGTGTTCGAGTACGTCTACTTCGCGCGCCCCGACTCGCTCCTCTGGGGGCGGAACGTGCACGTCGTCCGCAAGACGCTGGGGCACCAGCTGGCGCGGGAGCATCCCGTCGCCGCCGACCTCGTCATCCCCGTGCCCGACTCGGGCGTGGGGGCCGCGCTCGGCTTCGCGGAGGAGGCGGGGCTGCCCTACGACTTGGGGCTCGTCCGCAACCACTACGTCGGGCGCACCTTCATCGAGCCGAAGCAGGGCATCCGGCACTTCGGCGTCAAGGTCAAGCTGAACCCGAACCGCGAGGTGCTGGCGGGTAAGCGCGTGGTCGTCGTGGACGATTCGATCGTGCGCGGCACCACGAGCCGCAAGATCGTCAAGATGGTTCGGGCCGCCGGGGCCCGCGAGGTGCACATGCGCATCTCGTCGCCGCCCATCCAGTGGCCCTGCTACTACGGCATCGACACGCCGACCCGCAAGGAGCTGATCGGGTCGAGCCACGAGGTGCCGGAGATCCAGAAGTATCTCGGCGCGGACTCGCTCGGCTACCTCTCGCTGGACGGCATGCTCAAGGCCACCGGCAACGACCCGGCCCACTTCTGCCACGCCTGCTTCACGGGGCAGTACAAGGTCGGCTTCGATGACGGGGGGCTCGCGCAGCTGAAGCTCTTCGACTCGTAGACCGGAGTTCATGGACCCACTGACGTATCGATCGGTCGGCGTGGACATCGGCGCCGGCGACGAGGCTGTGCGCCGGATCGCGCGCCTCGCCGCCTCCACGAAACGCCCCGAGGTTTTGGGCGGCATCGGCGCCTTCGCGTCGTTTGTCTCCCTCCCGGCCGGCTACCGCGAGCCCGTCCTCGTCTCCTCCACCGACGGCGTCGGCACCAAGCTGAAGGTCGCCTTCCTGGCCGATCGTCACGACACGGTGGGGATCGACCTCGTGGCGATGGGCGTCAACGACGTTCTCGCCCACGGCGCCGAGCCGCTCTATTTCCTCGACTACCTGGCGGTGCACCGGGTGGATCCCGCTCGGGTCGAGGCCATCGTCTCGGGCGTCGCCGAGGGGTGCCGTCGCGCGGGCTGCGCGCTGGTCGGGGGCGAGACCGCCGAGATGAACGAGCTCTATGCCCCTGGCGAGTACGACCTGGCGGGTTTCGCCGTGGGCGTGGTGGAGAAGAGCGACATCGTCACAGGGTCAGAGGTCAGGCCCGGAGACCGCGTGCTGGGCCTCGCCTCGTCCGGCCTCCACTCGAACGGCTACACGCTTGCGCGCCAGGTGATCTTCGAGCGCCTCGGTCTCAAGCCCGGGGATAGAGTGCCCGCGCTTGGTCGGAGCGCCGCCGACGAGCTGCTCGAGCCTACGCGCATCTACGTCAAGCCCGTGTTGGCGCTGCTGAAGAGCGTGCCGGTCCTCGCGATGGCCCACGTCACGGGGGGCGGCGTCAGCCTAAACCTGCCGCGCGTCCTGCCCGAGGGCTGCCAGGCGGTGATCGACCCGCACGCGTGGCCCGTGCCCCCCATATTCCGGATCATCCAGGAGGCGGGCCGGGTCGAGGACGCGGAGATGCGGCTCACGTTCAACATGGGCCTGGGCTACCTCCTGGTGGTGCGCCCCGGCGACGCGGCGCGCGCGGCCCAGGCCCTGTCGGCGGCTGGCGAGCGCGTGTTCGATGTCGGCGAGATCCGGGCCGGCGCCCGGTCGGTCGTCTATGCCTGAGCCGCTCCGCGTCGGCGTCCTGGCCTCGGGCAAGGGCTCGAACTTCGAGGCCCTCGTGAGGGCGGTCGAGGCCGGCAGACTCAAGGTTACCCTGGCGCTCCTCGTGTCGGATCGGCCCAATTCCGCCGCGCTCGACATCGCGCAGGCGCACCGGATCGAGGCGCTCTGCGTAGACTACAAGCAGTTCCCGAGCCGCGAGGCCCACGAGAAGGCCGTGGTCGCCGCGCTCGACCTGCGCCGTGTCGGGCTCGTCTGCCAGGCCGGCTACATGCGGATTCTCGGCACCGGCTATATCGAGCGCTTTCGAGGCCGGGCGCTCAACATCCACCCCTCGCTGCTGCCCGCCTTCCCGGGCCTGCACGCCCAGCGCCAGGCCCTCGAGCACGGCGTGAAGGTCGCGGGCGCCACGGTGCACTTCGCGGACGAAGGTGTGGACACGGGGCCCATCGTGCTCCAGGCGGCGGTGCCCGTGCTGCCCGGCGACACCGAAGACACGCTGTCGAGCCGGATACTCGCCGAGGAGCACCGTATCTACCCGGAAGCCGTCCGGCTCTTCGCCGAAGGGCGGCTGACCATAGACGGACGCAGGGTCCACATCAGGGAGAGTCCATGAGCACTGTGAGGCGCGCGCTTCTGAGCGTGCACGACAAGACCGGGGTGGTGGACTTCGCGAAGGGGCTGACGGGCCTCGGCGTCGAGATCCTGTCAACGGGAGGCACCGCCAAGCTCCTGCGGGACGCAGGCGTGCCCGTGGTGGACGTGGCGCAGGTGACGGGCTTCCCCGAGATGCTCGACGGCCGCGTCAAGACGCTCCACCCGAAGGTCCACGGCGGCATCCTGGCGCGCCGGGACGTGCCGGCGCACATGCAGGCGCTCGAGGCCCACGGCATCGGGCCCATCGACCTCGTGGTGGTGGCGCTCTACCCCTTCGAGCAGACCGTGGCCAAGCCGGGCGTGACCGCCGAGGAGGTCATCGAGAACATCGACATCGGCGGGCCGAGCATGATCCGCGGCGCGGCCAAGAACCACGGCGGCGTCGGCGTCGTCACGGATCCCTCGCAGTACGCCCCCGTGCTTGACGAGCTCAGGAAGAGCGGCGGGGCGCTCTCGGCCGGGACGCGCGGGCGCCTGGCGCTCGAAGCCTTCAGGCGCACCTCCCAGTACGACGCCGCCATCGCCGCCTACCTCGAAGGCGGCGCTTCGGACTTTCCCGAGCGCATCTCCATCGTCGCCGAGCGGCTCCAGCACCTCCGCTACGGCGAGAACCCGCACCAGTCGGCCGCGTTCTATCGTCCGGCGGGGCCCGCCCGAGGCCTGGCGGCGGCAGAGCAGCTGCACGGGCCGGAGCTGTCCTACAACAACCTGCTCGACTGGTCGGCCGCGCTCGGGCTCCTGTTCGAGTTCGACGACCCGGCGGCCGTCGTGATCAAGCACACGAATCCCTGCGGCGTGGCGCTTGGGACGAGCGTCGCCGACGCCATGAGCCGGGCCAAGGCCTGCGACCCCGTGTCCATCTACGGCGGCATCGTGGGGGTCAACCGCACGCTCGACATGGGCGTGGTCAAGGAGCTCTCCGGCATTCTTCTCGAGATCCTCTTCGCCCCCGACTTCGCCGCCGACGCCCTCGAGGAGCTCAGGCGCACCAAGAAGAAGTGCCGGGTGCTGCGGCTGCCGTGCCACGCGGCCGACTACCCGGGGCGGATGCGCGACATCCGCAGCGTCCTGGGCGGTCTCCTGGTCCAGGACTCCGACCTCACCGACCTCGATCCGGCCGCGCTCACGGTCGTCTCGCAGCGCGCGCCGACGGAGGCCGAGTTGAGGGCGCTCCGCTTCGCGTGGCGGGTGGCCAAGCACACCAAGTCCAACGCGATCGTGCTGACCAGCGCCGACCAGGTCGTGGGAGTGGGGGCGGGGCAGATGAACCGCGTGGACTCGGCGCGGATCGCCGTCATGCGGGCGCGCGCCAACGGCCTCGAGACCAAGGGCACGGTCTGCGCCTCGGACGCCTTCTTCCCGTTCCGGGACGGCCTCGACGCTGTCGCCGAGGCCGGCGCCACGGCCGTCATCCACCCGGGCGGCTCGGTCCGCGACGAAGAGGTACGGAAGGCCGCCGATGAGCACGGGATGGCGATGGTCGTATGCGGTATCAGGCATTTCAAGCACTGATCACGGGAGACCATGGCTCGGCCTGAGCGGGTTTTCACCTTGCGGGAGCTGACTCGGCTCCTGAGGCTGACGCCGAAGCGCGCCGGACAGCTCAAGCGCCTCGGCCTGCTGCGGAGCGATGCGGCCGGCTACCGCTTCCGCGAGCTCGTGGCGGCCCGCGCGGCGTCGGCCCTCCTCGAGGGCGGCGCCACGGTGCGCAAAGTCCGCGAGGCGCTCGACGGCGCGCGGCGACTTGCCCCGGACGCCGAAACCCCGCTGGCCGAGCTCCGACTGGTCGTACAGGACCAGCAGATCGTGGTCGAGCAGGACCGCCTGCGCCTCGATCCGCGCACGGGCCAGGCGCTGCTGGACTTCGAGAGCGGCGACCTCGAGCGTGAGACCCGCGAGTCGCTCCTGATGGGCATGGTCCGCCCGCTCATCCCGCCCGCGGACGCCGCCGAGATCTGGTTCGCGCGCGCATCGGCGTGGGACGGCGACCCCGAGCGCTGGGAGGCGGCCGTCGATGCCTACGAGCGCGTGGTGGACATCGACCCGGGCTACGCCGCCGCGTGGAACAACCTCGGCCTGCTCCAGCACCGGATGGGGCGCTACGAGCGCGCCCAGGCCTGCTACCGCGCCGCGCTCGAGGCCGACGACTCCTGCTGCCAGGCCGCCTTCAACCTCGGCTCGCTCCACGAGGACCTGAGCGATCTCTCGACGTCGATAGGGTGGTACCGCCGCGCGCTCGAGATGGAGCCCGACTACGCGGACGCGCACTTCAACCTGGCCGGGGTGCTCGGCAAGGCGGGGCAGCCCGACGCGGCGGCGCTCCACTGGCGGCGCTACCTCGAGCTCGATCTCGGCAGCCCGTGGGCCAGGATCGCGCGCTCCCACCTCGAAGAGGCCGACGGGGGCCTGGGCGACGGTGTCGACGAGGGCGACGACCACCGCCCCGAGGCCGGCCAGTGAGAGTGCTCCTGGTCGGCGGCGGCGGGCGCGAGCACGCGCTCGCGTGGAAGATCGCCCAGAGCCCGCGGCTCGGCCGCCTTGTCGCCGCGCCCGGCAACCCCGGCATCGCGCGCCATGCCGAGTGCGTGCCGATCAAGGACGACGCGATCGAGGACCTCGTGGCCCTGGCGAGGCGCGAGCGGGCCGACCTGGTCGTGGTCGGCCCCGAGCTGCCGCTCTCGCTCGGTCTCGCCGACCGCCTGAGCGCTGCGGGCCTCGCCGTCTTCGGCGCCAGCCAGGCGGCCGCCCGGCTCGAGAGCTCCAAGGTTTTTTCGAAGGGCCTGATGGCGCGCTACGATATTCCCACGGCGCGATTCGGGACCTTCGAGGACTCCGCCGCCGCCCGCCGCTTCTGTCGCGACCTGGGAGCCCCCCTCGTGGTCAAGGCCGACGGCCTGGCGGCCGGCAAGGGCGCCATGGTCTGCCGCACTCTCGAAGAGGCGGACCAGGCCCTGCGCCTGTGCCTCGAGGACGGCGTCTTCGGCGCGGCGGGCCGGGTCGTGGTGATCGAGGAGTTCATGGAGGGCGAGGAGGCTTCGTTCTTCGTCATGGCCGATGGGACCCATGCGCTGCCGCTCGTGGCTGCTCAGGATCACAAGACCATCTTCGACGACGACCGCGGTCCCATGACGGGCGGGATGGGCGCGTACTCGCCCGTTGCCGCCATGGGCGAGGCGATGACTGATCGGGTCATGCGCGAGATTGTCGCGCCCGTCATGGCGGCGATGGCCAAGGAGGGCGCGCCGTATTCCGGCGTTCTCTTCGTCCAGATCATGGTGACGAAGGACGGGCCGCGCGTCGTCGAGTTCAACTGCCGCTTCGGGGACCCGGAGTGTCAGGCTATTTTGCCGCGGCTCGACGAGGACATCTTGCCACTCTTCGAGGCTGTCGCCGCGGGCGGGGAGCTGCCTGCCTCCCTCCGCTGGCGGGCCGAGGCGTCCGTCTGCGTGGTCCTGGCCTCGCCCGGCTATCCAGGAACACCGCGCACGGGGCTCAGCATCCAGGGGCTCGATGCCGACGGCGGGCTTCCCGGCGTCAACGTTTTCCACGCCGGCACGGCGCGCCGCGACGGTAGTCTCGTGACGGCGGGCGGTCGCGTTCTCGGCGTGCAGGCGCAGGCGCCCGATATTCGCGCCGCCATCGCCGCCGCCTACGAGGCCGTCGGACGCATACGGTTCGATGGCGTGCAGTTTCGCCATGATATCGGCAGAAGGGCGCTGGCCAGGCCGTGAGGCTGACCGGAGTGATCCAGGCGGGTGGCAGGAGCGAGCGCATGGGCGGCGAGCCAAAGGCCCTGATGGACGTGGGCGGCCGGCGCATCATCGAGCGCGTGGCCGACGTCCTCCGGCAGGTCACCGACGATCTCCTGCTCGTGACCAATACGCCCGAACGGTACGCGTGGATGGGATACCCGATGGTCCCCGACGTCTTCCCCGACGCCGGGTCGCTGGGCGGTATCTACTCCGGGCTCAAGGCCGCGCCGGGTGAGGCCGCCTTCGTGGTCGCCTGCGACATGCCCTTCCTCGTGCCCGACGTGGCGCGGCTCGTGACGTCTCGGGCGGGTCTTGCCGACGTCGTCATCCCCCTGGTCGGTGGGTTCCACGAGACGCTCCACGCGAGCTACGCGAAGCCCTGTCTCGGCCCCATGGAGCGGCGCATCGCAGCCGGGCAGCTCAAGATCACGGGCTTCTTCCCCGACGTCCGCGTCCTCGAGATCCCCGAACCCGAGGTCGCCCGCCTCGCCGATCCGGAGCGCGTGTTCATGAACGTCAACACTCCAGAAGACCTCGAGCGGGCGCGCAACATCGCGGCGGCCTCGGCAGAGCGCTAGCGTGGACGCGCGGGCGGGCAGCCTCGGGCTCTCCTCGATCCAGGAGATCAACCACCTGCCGCGCGAGATGGTCGTGGCGCTCTACCTCCGCCTCGTGCCCGAGCAGATGCTCGACCGCTTCGCCATCGACCCGCGCACGCTCACGGGACCGGAGGGCACGCGCCTCGTGAGGATCACAGCGCCCGCCGACAAGCCCTGGGCCCGCGTCGAGGTGCGCTCGTCCACCGAAGACCGTGACCCGGCGCTCCTCGTGGACGTCGAGATGTCGCCGCTGTCGGTGCCGGAGCTCGCGTTCGTGCAGATCACCAACCCGCAAGGCGCCCGCTACGGCATCGACCGCGACCTCGAAGGGCGCGACACGCTCTTCGGCACGGTCTCGCGCAACATTGACGAGGAACTGCGGGCCTTCAAGGACGGGCTGGCGCCGGGGCAGGTGAGGCGGGGGCTGCAGCTCCTGCCGCGCGTCCTCGATGCCATGGACGGCTTCTGCCGTCTCATGGGCGCCGAGCTCTACCTCGTCGAGCCGCTCTTCTACCACTCGGCCGTCCTGTACGAGCGCCAGGGCTGCGGCTATCTCCTCGGGCGCGAGGTGATGGACACG
This sequence comes from Candidatus Rokuibacteriota bacterium, assembly GCA_030647435.1. Taxonomy (NCBI): domain Bacteria; phylum Candidatus Rokuibacteriota; species Candidatus Rokuibacteriota bacterium. Next base: position 9,475 of record JAUSJX010000098.1, on the reverse strand, counting down.
ATCCACGACGGCTTCGCCGCGGGCGGCCCGCTGGCTTCGGCGCTCGACGGCTCGTCACCGTTCCGCTCGCCCGATGCCGGCAGCACGGTCAGGGGGAGGAGCTGGGCGCTCCACGACGGCCTCTCGCCGGGCGCGTGGGGCGGCGTGAAGATGTATCGCGCCCCCGGCCGCCACGCCGGCATGAACACGTTCCCCGGCGGGATATACTAGGCGGGTGAAGGCAAAGAAGCCCGTCCACGCTCGCGTCCGCAAGCCGATGCCGCGCAAGCCGCCGAAGGTCGAGGTGCCCAAGACCACGTACCGCCGGCGTCCCAAGCATCCCCGCCGCCCGGAGGCCGAGCCGTGAGCCGGGCGGGCCTCTCGCCCTGCGTGATCGTCCACTACCACGAGATCAGCCTCAAGCGCGGGAACCGCCCGCTCTTCCTCCGCAGGCTCCGGGAAAATCTCGCGCGCGCGGTGAGCGACCTGGGGCCCGTTCGCGTGATCCAGCTGCCGGGGCGCATCATGCTCGACCTCGAGGGCAATCCGGATCCGCCGGGCGTGCGCGAGCGGCTCGACCGGGTCTGCGGCATCGCGAACACGGCGCTCGCCGTGCGGACGGGCTCGTCACTCGACAGGATCAAGGCCGCGGTGGATCACGTGATCGAGGGGCAGACCTTCGCGTCCTTCCGGATTACGGCGCGGCGCGCGTTCAAGACCTTCCCGCTGACCTCCACCGATCTCAACCGCGAGCTGGGAGCCCACGTCCTGGCGAGACGGCCCGAGGCGCGGGTGGACCTCCATCACGCGGCGCTCAACGTCCACGTCGAGGTGCTGCCCCACGAGGCCTTCGTCTATCCCGACCGCCGGCCGGGCCCGGGCGGGCTGCCGGTCGGCTCGGGCGGCACGGTGGCGGCGCTGATCTCCGGCGGCATCGATTCGCCCGTGGCGTCCTGGCGCATGATCAAGCGCGGCTGCCGCGTGCTCTTCGTCCACTTCCACAGCGTGCCGTACCTACCCGACGCGTCCATCCGGAAGGTGCGGGAGCTGGTCGGGCGACTGACCCAGTGGCAGTACGTCTCGCGCCTCTACCTCGTGCCCTTCGGCGAGATCCAGCGCGAGGTGGTGCTCGCGGTCAGCCCCATGGCCCGCGTGGTCGTCTACCGCCGCCTCATGGTGCGCATCGCCGAAGTGCTGGCGCGCCAGTCGGGAGCGCAGGCGCTCGTCACGGGCGAGAGCCTCGGGCAGGTCGCCTCGCAGACGCTCCACAACCTGGCGCGCATCGACGAGGCCGCCCTGCTGCCCGTCCTGCGTCCGCTGATCGGCATGGACAAGATCGAGATCACGGACGAAGCCCGGCGGCTCGACACGCTCGAGATCTCCAACGAGCCCGACGCCGACTGCTGCACCCTCTTCGTGCCGGCGCACCCGAGCACGCGGCTCAACCAGGAGGAGGTCGCCGACATGGAGTCCCGGCTCGACATCCCGGCCCTCGTGAGGGCGGGCGTCGAGGCCGCCACCATGGAGACCTTCGACTTCCCGCTCGGCGCAGGCGCCCATCCCGCCCGGCCCGCGCCGTGCCGGCGCGTGGCCCCGCCACCCGTCGCATGAGCGCGACGCTTACCTTTTTAGGAGCAGCCGGGACCGTCACAGGCTCCAAGCATTTCCTCCAATCGGGGCAGACGCGCCTCCTCCTCGACTGCGGCCTGTTCCAGGGGCTCAAGGAGCTGCGTCAACGCAACTGGGCGCCGTGCCCCGTGCCGGCGGCGACCATCGGCGGCGTCCTCCTGAGCCACGCCCACATCGACCACTCGGGCGCGCTCCCGCGCCTCGGCCGCGAGGGCTTCAGGGGGCCGATCTACTGCACGCCGGGCACCGCCGACCTCCTCAAGATCATGCTGCCCGACGCCGCGCATCTCCAGGAGGAGGAGGCCCAGTTCGCCAACCGCCACCAGACGTCGAAGCACCAGCCCGCGCTGCCGCTCTTCACCACCGCGGACGCGGATCAGGTCCTGACCCAGGTCAGGCCCGTCGGCTTCAACGACAGCTTCAGCCCGGCGCAGGGCGTTACGGCGCGCTTCATCAACGCGGGACACATCCTGGGCGCGGGGCTGGTCGAGGTCTCGGTCGACGGGCGGACCCTCGTGTTCTCGGGCGACCTGGGCCGCTACGGCGTGCCCATCATGCGCGACCCGGATCCCGTGCCCGCGGCCGACGTGCTGCTGGTCGAGTCAACGTACGGCAACCGCCTCCATCCGGCCGACGACCATCGCGACCGGCTGGTGTCAGGAGTCCAGCGAGCAGTCCAGAAGAAGGGCTGGCTCCTGATCCCGGCCTTCGCGGTCGGGCGCTCGCAGGAGATCCTCTACGATCTGCGAGAGCGCGAGGACGCCGCCCGCATCCCCTCGCTGCCCGTCTACCTCGACAGCCCGATGGCCATCGAGGCGACCGTGATCTACGCCAGGCATCCCGAGGAGCACGACCAGGACCTCAAGCGCGTCGAGGCCTCGAGTGAGCGCCCCTTCGCGCCGAAGCAGCTGCGCATCTGCAAGACGCCGGATGACTCCAAGCGCCTGAACGACACCGACGGGCCCGGCATCATCATCGCCGGCAGCGGCATGGCGACGGGCGGCCGCATCCTCCACCACTTCGTCCGCCGGCTCCCGGACGAGCGGACCACGGTGCTCTTCGTCGGGTACCAGGCCGCAGGCACGCGCGGCCGCCTGCTGAGAGAGGGCGCGCGCGAGATGAAGATGCTCGGGCAGAGCGTGCCCGTGCGGGCGACCATCATGGTCAGCGATTCCTATTCGGCCCACGCCGACCAGGGCGAGATCCTTCGCTGGCTCGGCGGATTCACGCGCCCGCCCGAGACGACCTACATCGTCCACGGCGAGCCCGACGCGGCCGCGGCGCTCCAGGCGCTGATCGCCTCGCAGCTCAAGTGGCGCGCCGTCGTGGCGCAAGACGGGCAGCGCGTCGATCTTGGCTGAGCCTGCCGGCTACCGGATCTTCCGGTCGCTGGCGCGGTTCCTGGCCGGCCTCTTCTACCGCCGCGTCGAGGTGGCGGGGCTCGAGCGGGTGCCCCTGTCCGGGCCCCTCATCGTGGCGGCCAACCACCATCAAGGTCTGATGGACGGGATCCTTCTCACGGCAGCGCTGCCGCGGAGGCTTCGCCTGATCGCCAAGGCCCCGCTCTTCCGCTACCCCGTCATCGGCCAGATCGCGCGGCTCGCGGGCGCCATCCCCGTCCACCGGCGGCAGGACTCGGGCGGGCGCGCGGCGGACAACCAGGCCATGTTCAGCGCCGCGGAGCGTGCGCTCGGCCAGGGGGCCGCGATCCTGATTTTCCCCGAAGGGGTCAGTCAGCCCGAGCCGGCCCTGATGCCTCTCCGCACCGGCGCCGCGCGTCTCGTCCTTGGGTCCGACTGGGTCGCCGGCCTGGAGCTTCGCCGACTCGCTGCCACGACCCTTCTCCCTGTAGGCCTCATGTTCCACGAGCCCGGCACCTTCCGCGTCGGAACGGCCCTCGTCCTCATCGGGGAGCCGGTTCCCACGGGCGATCTCGAGGCGCCCGCGTCGGGGGCAGCCGACGAGGCGGTGCGGCAGCTGACCGAGCGGCTCGGAGGAGCGCTAGAGCGGCTCATCGTCCTAGCCCGTGACAGGGCCACGCTCGAGCTGGTCCACGCCGCCGAGGCGATCTGGCGACAGGAGATGCCCGACGCGGCGCGTGAGCCGAAGGACCGCGCGGCATGGCGGCAGCGCGCCGCTCGTGCCGACCAGTACCTGGCTGCCGCCGAGCCGGCGCGGCTGGCGGCGTTGCGCGGGCGGCTCGAGCGCTATGTGAAGGACCTCGAGCTTGCGGGGCTGACCGACCGCGACCTGTCCGAGGGGTACCGGCCCGCCGCCGTGCTGCGCTACGCCTTCCGCGAGGGTCTGGCGCTCGCGCTCGGCCTGCCGCTGGCGCTCTGGGGAGTCCTCAGTCACGTGGTGCCCTATCAGGCGACGAGGTTGGCCGTGAGCGCGATCAAGCCCGAGGCGGACGTGCTGGCGACGTACAAGGTCGTCGCCGGCCTCGTGCTCTTTCCGCTCTGCTGGGCGCTCGAAGGCTGGACCGCCTGGCGGCTCGGCGGTGGAGCGTTCCTTGCGGTTTTCCTCATAGCGCTGCTCCCGACGGGCTTCTTCGCGCTGTCCTGGACGGAGCGGCTCCACCGGATCCGGCGCGAGGCGCGCGGTCTCCTGACGGTCCTGGTGGACCGCGACCTCCGCGCGCACCTGCTCGCGCGCCGCCGCGCGATCATGGCGGAGTTTCAGGAACTCCTGCGCCTGGTGCCGGCTTCCGTGCTGGAGAAAACCGCCAAATGAACACCCGCGCCGTCGTCGCCTGGGCGCTCTACGACTTCGCCAACTCGGCGTTCGCGGCCGTCATCTTTGCCACGATCTATGGCGCCTACTACGCGATGGGCGTCGTGGGCAACGACGCGGGGGCGGGCGACCTCTGGTGGGGGCGCGTCATCTCAGTCTCCATGGCGATGGTCGCCGTAACCTCGCCCTTCCTCGGCGGGCTCGCCGACCGAGCGGGCATCCGACGCCCGCTCTTCATCGGCTTCACAACGCTGGCGGTGACGGCGACGGCGCTCATGGCCACGGTCGAGCCCGGCATGGTCGTCTGGGGATTCGTCCTGGGCGTGCTCGGCAACGTGGGCTACGAGAGTGCCCTCGTCTACTACAACGCCTACCTGCCCGAGCTCGCGCCGCGCAGCCACCAGGGGCGCGTGTCGGCGTGGGGCTTCGCCGTCGGTTACGCGGGCTCCATCGCGGCGCTCCTGGCGGCGCTGCCCTTCGTGCGCGCCAAGGCGTACGGGGGCGCCTTTCTCTGCACGGCCGCGCTCTTCGCCGTCTTCTCGCTTCCCGCCTTCGTCTTGCTGCCCCAGCCGCCGCGCGGCACGCTGCCCGTCCTCGCGGCGGCGCGACAGGGTTGGGCGGACGTGCTCGCCACGGCCCTCAAGATCCTGGGGCTCCGGGACCTGCGCCGCTTCCTCGGCGCCTACTTCCTGTACGAGGACGGCGTCAACACCGTGGTGGGCTTCTCGGCCATCTTCGCCGCCCAGACGCTGGGCTTCCCGATGGACCGCCTGATCGTGCTGTACATTGTCGTTCAGGTCTCTGCGCTCCTCGGGGCGCTCGCCTGGGCCAGGCCGACCGACCGGCTCGGCCCCAAGCGCGTGGTGATGGTGACGCTCTTCCAGTGGACCGCCATCGTCATCGGGGCCTACTTCGTCGAGACGCCGGGGCAGTTCTGGGTCCTGGCCGTCGTGGCGGGCACGGGACTCGGCGCGGTCCAGGCGGCGAGCCGGACGTTCCTCAGCACGCTGATTCCGCGCGGCATGGAGGCCGAGATGTTCGGCTTCTACAGCCTTTGCGGCAAGAGCGCCGCCGTCATGGGCCCGCTCGTCTTCGGCGGGATCTCGCATGCAGCCGGCGGCAACCAGCGGCTCGGCATCGTCGCCATCGGGCTCTTCTTCCTGATCGGCTTCGGCCTCCTCTCCCGCGTGCGGGCCGGCGGGCCCACCGCCGGCTGAGCGTCCCGGAGCACCACATCTTGGGGCGTCTTGACACCCGACCCCGACAGAGCGTAACGTGAGGCCGAAATGTTGTCCGTCGCCCTTGGGGCCGATCACGCCGGCTGGGAGCTCAAGGAAGCGCTCAAGGGCTGGCTCATGGACGCCGGCTACCAGGTCCTCGACTTCGGCACCCACTCGCCCGATTCCGTCGACTATCCCGACTACGCCGCGCAGGTGGCCGAGGCCGTCGCCGTCGGCAAGGTGGATCGCGGTGTGCTCGTCTGCGGCACCGGGATCGGCATGGCCATCGCCGCCAACAAGGTCGCGGGAGTGCGGGCCGCCCTCTGCGGGGATGCTTACACGGCGCGCATGAGCCGCGAGCACAACGACGCCAACGTCCTCACCCTCGCGGGGCGCATGATCGATTCGGACACGGGGCAGGAGATGCTCAGGGTGTGGCTCGAGACGGCCTTCGCCGGCGGCCGCCACGCCCGGCGCGTCGACAAGATCGCCGACATGGAAGGTCGCCGCGGCGGCCGGGAGGGAGCGGCGTGAACCGGCTCGAGCAGGTCGATCCCGACATCGCCAAGGCGATCCGCGACGAGACCGTGCGCCAGTCGCGCAACCTCGAGCTGATCGCCTCTGAAAACTTCGTCTCCGAGGCCGTCCTCGAGGCCGTCGGCTCGGTGATGACCAACAAGTACGCTGAGGGGTACCCGGGCAAGCGCTACTACGGCGGCTGCGAGTTCGTGGACGTGGCGGAGGAGCTGGCCATCAGCCGCGCCAAGGATCTCTTCGGCGCCGAGCACGTCAACGTCCAGCCTCACTCGGGCTCCCAGGCGAACATGGCCGTGTACTTCACGGTCCTCAAGCCGGGTGACACCGTGCTCGGACCCAACCTCGCGCACGGCGGGCATCTGACGGCCGGCAGCCCGATGAACTTCTCGGGGCGGCTCTACAAGATCGTGCCCTACGGCGTCACCAGGGACACCGAGCGCATCGACATGGACCAGGTGCGGGACCTGGCCAAGCAGCACAGGCCGAAGCTCATCATCGCGGGCGGCTCGGCCTTCCCCCGCGCCATCGACTTCAAGCCCTTCCGCGAAATTGCCGACGAGGCGGGCGCCGCGCTGATGGCGGACATCGCCCATCCCGCCGGGCTCGTCGCGGCGGGACTGCACCCGACTCCGGTGCCCTACGCCGACTTCGTCACCACGACCACGCACAAGACGCTCCGAGGCCCGCGCGGCGGCATGGTCATGTGCCGGGAGCGGTATGCGAAAGATCTGGACCGCACAGTCCTGCCCGGCATACAGGGCGGGCCGCTCATGCACGTCATCGCGGCCAAGGCCGTCGCCTTCCGCGAGGCCCAGACACCGGAGTGGCGCGCCTACCAGGGGCAGGTCGTCAGGAACGCGCGCGCGCTGGCGGACGCGATGCTCGCGCGCGGCTACCGGCTGGTCTCGGGCGGCACCGACACCCACCTCCTGCTGGTGGACCTCACGGGGAAGGGCGTCACGGGCAAGGACGCGCAGGAGGCGCTGGACCGCGCCTGGATCACGGTCAACAAGAACGGCATCCCCTTCGACACGAAGGGTCCCATGGTCACGAGCGGCATCCGCATCGGGACGCCCGCCGTCACCACGCGCGGCATGGGCGAGGCCGAGATGGGGCAGATCGCCGTGCTCATGGACCGCGTCCTGACCAACCTCGGCAACGGCTCCGTGGAGGCCGCGGTGCGCGGCGAGGTCCAGGAGCTGACGGGCCGCTTCCCGCTCTACGCTGAGCGCCTGAGATGAAGTGCCCGTTCTGCGGACATACCGAGGACCGCGTGGTCGACTCGCGCGTGGGACGGGAAGGGGAGTTCATCCGCCGGCGACGCGAGTGCCTCAAGTGCCACCGCCGCTACACGACGTACGAGTACATCGAGGACGTCCTGCCCCACGTGGTCAAGCGCGACGGCCGCCGCGAGCCCTTCGACCGGCAGAAGCTGCGCGGCTCCATCTTGAAGGCCTGCGAGAAGCGCTCCGTCGGAGTCCAGGCCGTGGACGACGTCGTCGCCGACATCGAGGCGAAGCTCCACGAGCGGGCCGAGAAGGAGATCACGAGCCTCGAGCTGGGCGAGGTGGTCATGGAGCACCTCCAGAAGCTCGACCAGGTCGCCTACGTCCGCTTCGCCTCCGTTTACCGGCAGTTCAAGGACATCAACCAGTTCATGGACGAGGTCAAAGGGCTCATCAAGGACGGCGACAAGCTCAAGGCCTCCAAGCCCGCTCCCAAGCCCGCCCCCAAGAAGTAGCCGCGCCGGCTCACGCCACGCGGTACACGCCGACCTGCCCTCACTCCCCGAGGGTCTTGTGGCATTCGCGGCAGATCGGCTCCACGCGCTTCCGGGCAACGAACTGGGCCTTGGGGTCGCCGTCCGTCGTGTGCGAGGTGTGACACTGCACGCAGGTTGTCCGGACAGCGTCGTGGGGCCGAATCGCGTGGTACGCGTTGCCCGCGCGCCCCTCCAGCGCCTCCTCTTGCTCGGCCGTGAGCGCCGGCTGGCGCTTGAGGATCGGGGTGTGGCACTGGGTGCACTCCTTCGGGCGGAGCTGGAGCCTCATGTGGTCGGGCTCGCGATAGCGCCCCACGAGGAACTTGCCCGTATCTACGGCCGCGAGGGACCACACGCGCAGGCGCATCACCACGTCGGCCCCGCCGTGGCAGTCGATGCAGCGCACGCGCTCGGCGTGGTGCGGGCCGCTGAGGTCGGTGAAGGGGACCGAGGTGAAGCGCTTGAACTTCTCCTCGTGCAGGTGGCAGGCAAAGCAGAAGCGGTTGTCTCGCTCCTTGGCGATCAGGCCGGCGAATGTGATGCTCGTGATCAGCACGAGCCCCGCCAGGGCGACAGCGCACAATCCGAGGGTGCGGTGGCGCACCGGCGAGGCCTCGCCTGTCTTACCGGACCGTAACGGTGACGGGCTTCGAGAAGATGATGTGGCCCGACGGGCCGCCCGGGCCGCCTCTCGGGAGAATGGCGCCCGCGACCGTTGTCACGGTGCCGACCGACGAGGCCTTCTCCGTGCCGTAGTGGAACGCGACGGTCAGCGTGTAGGTGCCCGGCGCGTGAGGCGCCTGCACGGTCCACGTGACCTTGCCTTCGGGGAACTTCTTGGCGGCAAGGTCCGCCTGCTGGTCGAAGATCAGCACGGCGTTGAGGTTCTTCTTGAGCCCCGGCCCGCGGCTGTCCACCCACTTCGTCTGCTCCTTGCCGTCGGCGCCCCACACCTTGGGCGCGCCGACGATGAACCAGCCGTCGGCGCTGACCGGGCGGCCCTGCAGTCTCAGGTCGCTCTCCATCAGCCAGACGCCGACGACTCCGTGTCCGCCGCGCACGGTCGCGGTGATCTGGGCTTCCTGGCCGGGCTTGAGGGTGGGCGGCGCCGAGAGCGCGGCCGAGGCGTTCTGGTCCATCAGCTTCACGTCCGCCAGGAGCTTCTGGCGGTCGGCCGGGCTCATGTCCTTGTAGGGCCCGGCTCCCTCTTCGATCACCTTGTAGTGGCGGTTCTCGACGAGCATGCTGGCCGCGAAGGCGTCAGGCTCGACGCGCAGCTGCTCCTTGCCCACAGAGGAATGGCAGCCGGCGCAGGTCGGGGTGAGGTCCGTCACGTTTCTCAGCGGGCCGCCGTTGTAGGCCTGCCCGGGCCCGGCTGACAGCAGGGCCACCAGCACGAGCGCAGCTCGGACGACGAAGCGATGTCGCATACGGGGCCTCCTCGGCGATGAAGGTAGAGTTGCGCGGTGACGCTTAGCTAGTTTCTGTCGCGAAACTCCCGAGGTTGGGGTGTCCCGCCAATATTTCGCGGCCTTCCGGGGCCCCACCGAGGCGGTTTCAGGGTCGCAAGGGCGCCCGAAGTGGCGTGGCGCGAGGTCGGGTGTCACGACTGGCC